>CAYZQZ010000009.1:0-26845 GCA_964480235.1 uncultured Reyranella sp.
TTGTCGATCTTGTTGGTGCCCGCCAGCGGCATTTCGTCGACGAAGAACACGCGGCGCGGATGCTGGTACGCCGGCGCATTGGCCAGCGCATAGGTCTTGATCTGCTGCTCGTCGACTTCGGCGCCGGCGGCGCGAACGACGAAAGCGATCGGCTTGAAGCCCTTGAGTTCGTCCGGCACCGGGATCACGGCGGCCTGGTGGACGGCGGGATGCTTCTCCAGCATCTTCTCGACCTCGCCCGGATAGATGTTCTCGCCGCCGCACACGAACATGTCGTCGACGCGGCCGACGAAATAGAAGAATCCGTTTTCGTCGCGCCGGAACACGTCGCTGGTGCGGTAGTAGCCGTCCGGCGTCATCACCTTCGCCGTGGTCTCGGGCAGCTTGTGATAATGCGTCATCAGCGCCCCGCACTTCATCTCGAGCGCGCCCCCATGGACATCATCTCCCTGCACTTCCTTGCCGTCGCGGATCAGGCGCAGCTGGACCTCGGGGTGCGGATAGCCGGTCGACAGTTCGGGCTGCTTGATGCCCTTGGGGTGCGGGCCGAACACCACCGGGCCTGCTTCCGTCGTGCCGTAGCCGTTGCCGATCTGGGCCTTGGGGAACACCGCGCGCACCTGGTCGATCAGCGACTGGGTGATCGGCGCCGAGCCCATGCGCACCGCCTCGACGGCCGACAGGTCGTTCTTCGCCAGCAGCTCCTTCTCGCGCAGCATCATGGCGATCATGGTCGGCACCGAGGTCAGGAAGCCGACCCGGTGCTTGGCCGCCGCCTCGATGTAGCCGCGGGTCGTGAACTGCGGCAGCAGCACCACGGTGTCGCCCTGGCTGAAGGTGGTCTGGCACATCGCCAGCCCGTTCATGTGATAGAGCGGCGCCGCCACCAGCGAGCGCTGGCCCTGCGGTCCCGGGCGGCGCACACGCTGGCTCATCGCCCACAGGTGCGAGTAGTGCGACAGCACCACGCCCTTGGGCCGCCCCGTCGATCCCGACGTGTAGAGGAACATCGCGTCCTCTTCCGGCTTCATCTTCTGCGCGGTGAAGTCACCCTCATCCAGGAAAGACGTGAAGTCCCTGTCGAACGAGATCTTCGGCACCGAGTCGGGCGCGAGCGCCAGCCGCGCATCGTCGCCGATCACCAGCCTGGCGTCGGAATCGCCCACGATGTAGGCAACCGTCTCGGCCGGCAGTTTCCAGTTCACCGGCACCGAGACGAGACCGGCCTGCATGGTGCCGAGGAAGGTCAGCAGAAACTCGGCGCGGTTGGCCGACAGGATGGCGACGCGGTCGCCGCGCTTGAGGCCGCGCTTCAGCAGGCCGCGCGCCACGGCGCCGCTCAGCCGCAGCATGTCGGCGTAGCTGTAGCGCCGCTCCGCTCCGTTGCCGCCTTCGTCGATCAGCGCCAGCGAGTCCGGCGGCACGCTGCGCGACAGCGCATCTCCCTGGTTGTCGTAGGCCGTCTTGCCAATCGTCACCATGCCGTTCGTCACCATGAAGCGAGCCCCTCCAACGCCTGCTCGGTCAGTTTCAGGCCGGTCTCCAGCGTGTCCTTGCGCCACTGGCCGTCGAACGGACAGAAGGCGTCCATCATGTCGGCCTGCAGGCCGGCGCGGACATCGGGATCCAGCCCGGTCTGGCGGCGCAGCCACTGGTCGAGCCGCAGCACGCGGCGCATGCCCAGCCCGCGCGTGCCGAACTCGATCACCGCGCCGCACATCTCGCGATTTCCCAGTAAGCGCTGCACGCCGTTGAACACCAGGCCGGTGTAGTTGGGGCGCTCCATCCCGTGCGGCCGCACGCCGTCGACATTTTCCTTGCCCCACCAGTCGCAGGCGCGCCGGAACAGGGCGCCGCCGGGCTCGTTGAAGCACAGGAAGAACGGCTTGCCGTAGTCGCCGATGCCGGTGTGCCAGTCGATGAAGGCGACCTTCTCCGCGCCCGACAGCATCTCGGTCACGATGGTCTCGAGCGTGCGGTTGGACCATTCGCGGTCCTTGCCGCCGAACATCAGCCCGTCGGCATGGACGTACTGCCCGCGCGCCAGGGTATCGAACAGCGTGTCGCGGCCGTGCTTTTCCGTGAACGCCGCCATCGCCCGGTCGACCCGCGCATTCTCGGCGTCCGTCCACTGCCGGATCATCAGCTCGCCATGCAGCGTCTCGTAGTGCGGGTTGGCGGGGGCCGGCCCTGCGGCGCGGTCGATGAAATTGCGGTTGAGGTCGACGTTGTTCTCGGTGGTGCGCGTGAAATGCGCGAAGCCATAGGGGTTGAGGCCGTGCACCAGCACCACGCCCAGATCCTTCGGCAGCCGGTCCGGTCCGCCATCCTGCAGCCAGCCGATCTGCACTGCCGAGCCGGAGAAGCCTTCCTGGCCGTGCGTGCCGCTGACGAACAGCGCCTGGCGCGCGGCCTTGGCGTTGCCCAGGCACGCCACGTCGATGGCGAGCGGCTCGCCGTCCGGAGTCTTCTTTTCCGGATGAACGAACGAGCGGATCTCGGCCTTGGCGGCCTGCGCCGCCTTCAGGAACTTGGCCCGCGCCGAGGTGAAGCTCGACGCGTAGCATTCGTAGTACTGCATGCTCCCGTCACGCCGCCCTGGCCCAACTCCGCGCGGCGCCCCATCTGTCTGTCGAATGAATTCGCTCTACTGAATGAACTCTATGGTGGCGTTCATCGCCTGGCTGGCCGGCACGATGATCCGGTTGCCATGCTGGGTGACGCCCATGATGCCGCCCGCCGCCAGGACCTTGCTGACCTTGGCCAGCGACGTCGTGCGGAAGGTGAGGCCCGCCATGTAGGCGGGCCGGCCTTGGGGATCCGGCACGGCGCGGCCGAATTCGTCCTTCAGGGCCTTCTCGGTCACGATCTCGAAGCGCGAATTGCCGACGACCAGCGCCTTGCCGCCCTTCATGTCGTGCACGGAGTCGGCGCCGAACATGGTGGCATAGAGCTGCGCCGCCTTGGCGGGATCGGGCTCGACGATGATGGCGCGGTGCACTGCGACGGCGCCGTTGGCGTGGTGACGCCACTCGTCGCGCCACACCAGGTCGCGCGTGAAGTGATGGCAGAAATAGACGCGGCCATAGGGCACGTGGCCGGGTTTCATGCGCACGGTGCGGAAGCGCGCCTCGCCCTCTGCGGCGGCGCCCGTCGGGCCGGTGTACTTGACCGGCCGCGTGAACTCGACCGGCGGATCGAACGGCGCGCCGGCCTTCTCGAGTTCGGCATAGGTGACCGCGGAATCCTCCGAGCCGAACACCAGGCCGTTCAGGCCGAACGGATAGTTCAGCAGGTCCATGCGGCCGCTGGTGGCACCCTTGGGCACGGCGATCAGCTCGAGATAGTCGGTGCCGAACATGGCAAGGTGGTTCATCGAACCCAGCGAGTGATAACCGCGTTCGGTGAGCGTAAAGCCCAGCCGGCGATAGACGTCGGCGGCGCGATCCATGTCGTCGCGCGCGTTGATGACCACATGGTCGAGCGTTGCCACGGGTAGTGCCATGTCGATTTGCCCTCCTGCCTCTCGCGCACGGTCGCCCATCTTGGCACGCAGCGCACGTCACAATTTTTTATATTGCGCGGCGAAAGGCTGATCAGCGGAAACCCATTCCAACTTTGCAGACCGCGGGAGAATGAAACCCCAATTTCCGCGGCGGCGGCACCTGCCGCCTGCTCTGGCGCGCCTTTTGCTCCCGGTTTCCCGGGCAAGGGCCATATCCGGCCTGCGATCCGGCGGCGTGTTACGGATTCCGGGACAAGGCCATGGCGGCCAGGGAAGGCTGCCTTGCACCGCTCGTGATGACGCGGGGGCCGCCGATGCTTTACCTTCGCGAACCATGACCACGCGCCCCAACCATCCGCTCAGCCAGATTGCCAACCAGGTGATGTGGGATCGCCTGATCTCCGTCGTCGAGGAGCAGGCCCAGACCCTGGTGCGCACCGCCTTCGGCACGCCGACGCGCGAGGCGGGCGATCTGTCGGCCGGCGTCTACGACACCGGGGGCCGGATGCTGGCGCAGGCTGTCACCGGCACGCCGGGCCACGTCAACTCGATGGCGGTGAGCGTCAGCCACGTCATCAATAAGATCCCGCTCGCCGAGATGAGCGAAGGCGACGTCTTCATCCTCAACGACCCGTGGCAGGGCACCGGCCATCTCAACGACATCGTCATCGTCACGCCGACCTACCGGCGCGGCAAACCGGTTGGCTTCTTCGCCGACACCCTTCACGTCGTCGACATCGGCGGCCGCGGCATCGTCGGTGCCGCCCAGCAGGTCTACGAGGAAGGCCTCTATATCCCGATCACCAAGATCATCGACAAGGGCCGGGTCAATCAGTGGCTGATGGACCTGATCGCCGCCAACGTGCGCGAACCCATCCAGGTGATCGGCGACATCTACTCGCTGATCTCGAGCAACGAGATCGGCGGCCGACGCCTGATCGAGATGATGGACGAATTCGGCCTCGAGCGGCTCGACGATCTCGCCAAGCACATCCTCGATCATTCGAAGTCGGCCAGCCTCGCGGCAATCTCGAAGTTGAAGCCCGGCACCTACGTCAACGAGATGACGGTCGACGGCATCAACGGCAAACCGATGACGCTGAAGGCCCGCCTCACCGTCGGCAAGGACGGCATCGACGTCGAGTATTTCGACGTGCCGCCGGCGGTCGCGCTCGGGCTCAACGTGCCGATGTGCTACACCGACGCCTACACCGCGTTCGGCATCAAGTGCATCGTGGCGCCCAAGGTGCCGAACAACTACGCCTCGTTGGCGACGATCCGCACCACCGCGCCCAAGGGCAGCATTCTCAATGTCGACCATCCCGCGCCGGTCGCCGCGCGCAGCACGATCGGCCACATGCTGCCCGACGTGATGTTCGGCTGCCTGATCCAGGCGCTGCCCGAGGGCGTGCCGGCCGAGGGCACCTCGTGCCTGTGGAATCTGCGCCTGATGGGCGGGCCCGGCCGGGTCGAGCTGACGCCCGAACAGATGAAGACCGCCAAGGCCTACAACGCCATGTCTTTCCATTCCGGCGGCACCGGGGCCCGGCCGAAGTCGGACGGTCTCAGCGCCACGGCGTTTCCGTCGGGCGTCAAGAACGTGCCGGTCGAGATCACCGAGACGCTGGCGCCGATCGTCATCTGGTCCAAGGAGTACCGTCAGGATTCCGGCGGCGCCGGCGAATATCGCGGCGGCCTGGGCCAGGTCATGGAGATCGGCAGCGCCGAGAATCTGCCGTTCGGCATTTCGCCGACCTTCGACCGCGTCGTCTTTCCGCCGCGGGGCCGGTTGGGCGGCCAGCCCGGCGCCAACGGCAAGATCGAGCTGGTGTCCGGCAAGCAGCTGCCGCCCAAGGCGCACTCCTCGATCCCCGTCGGCGACCGTCTGCGCGTCTCGATGCCGGGTGGCGGCGGCTACGGCGATCCGATGAAGCGCGACGCCGACAAGGTCGCCGAGGACGTGATGCTGGGCCTGGTCTCGCGCGACGCCGCCGAGAAGATCTACGGCGTGGCGCTCACCGCCGACTTCAAGGTCGATGCCGCGGAGACGGCGCGACTGCGTACGAAAGTCGCGGCGGAGTAGCCCGTTCCTCTCCATTCATGTGCAGAGGTGCCCGCGTGATGCGCCGGTGGAAAGGTCATGGCTCTCCGTGGCGTGGTCAGACCCGGGAAGGTGCCGCGTCGTAGCCGAACTCCCTGTCGAGGGTGGCGATCTGACGGCGGAACTCGATCCGCAAGGCCGCCTTCGAGCTTTCGTCGAGCCACGATCCTTCGACAGAGTTGAGGCTGAACTTCCTCGCCATCTCCGGGCCCCACCCGATCGTCTCGAACAGCGTCGTGAAGCCGTGACCCAAGTTGGTCTGGAACATCGCCGGGTCGTCGGTGTTGATCGTGACGTTCAGGCCAGCCTCGACCAGCCCCCGTATCCGCCGTGGCCGATGTGGCCTGTTGTGGACCAAGCTTGTCCAGGCACATGGGGTAAAATAGAGGCCGTCCCGCCGAGCTTCGGCCAGGACGTACTCTGACGCCAGCATATTGTAGCCGTGGTCGATGCGATCGCACTTCAGGACATCGCGGCAGATGAGATAGTTGGTCGGTGGCGCCTCGAGCGGCGTCAGGTAATCCTCACAGCAATGTGCCGTGCACTTGAGGCCGGCCTTTCTGGCGAGCGCGTAGGCCTCGGCGTAGAGGGCGGGAGGGCCGACGCTTTCGTTGCCGTCCAGACCGATTCCGACCACCAGCTCGTGGCGGTGTGCCAGGGCGGTTTCGACGATCGCGACGGCCTGGGCGCCATTGTTGATCGAGCGGTCGATGCAGCAAATCAGCAGGCACGAGACGCCGAAGCTCTTGCGCGCCTGTTCGACGCCCTCGGCCATCCCGGCAACCATCGACGGATAGTCGATTCCGTTGGGATAGAAGTAGTCGGGATTGAAGAAGAACTCGACATGGCGAAGATTGCCGTCGCGCACGGCGTCCTCGACATACTCGTAAACCGCACGCGCGAAGTCTCCGGGCGTGCGCAGGACGGAAGCCGTGAGTCTCAGGATTTCCAGGAAGCCGTCGAAGTTCGGCCACTGGTAGAGCGTTTCGGCCGGCCGCGGCAGCGGGATGGCATAGCGCTGGGCCAGTTCGGCGACCGTCTTTGCCCGCAAGGTGCCGGCAAGGTGACAGTGGAGTTCCGCCTTGGGAATGCGGCGGAGATAGTCGTCGGAAACGGCCTTTGCCATCACTTCTTCTCGATGTTGTAGAGCAGCATTACCGGAGACTTGAGGACCCCGGCCAGGTTGTCGCGCCATGCCGATGGCGTCGTGAACTGGGCGAGCGGCAGATAGATCACCTGCTCGTACGCTCTCTTCTGGATGTCGCCGGCCACGGCCTTCCGGGTGGCAAGATCGGGTGCCGTCGCAAACTTGATCTTCAGCGCCTCGATGGTCGGATCGGTCGGCCAGCCATAGGCGGACGCCGGCGGCCCGACAGCCACGAGAAACGGATTGCTGAGCGGGTCGCCCTGGTCCGGCACGGTGTTGGTCGTATGAGCGATGTTCCAGCCGCCCTCCTGCACGGTCTTCGGATTGAGGCGCCGCGTGACGAAGGTAGAGAAGTCCATGGCCTGCATGTCGACCTTGAATCCGAGATCGACGAGGAGCTGCCGGGTAACGTTGCCGAGGGCGAGGATTCCCGGAGCCGTCGTGACGTGGAGCATGACGAGGGGGATCGACATATCGACCCCGGCTTCTTTCAGCAGGGCCTTGGCTGCCGCGAGATCGTGGGGCGGGATCCCTTCCTTGCTTTCGTAGGGCATGCCGCAGCCGAACATTGCCGCGCAATCCGTCGCGAACTTCGGATCGCCCGCGACGACGCCGGCATACTGCGAGCGGTCGACGGCCATCGCGATCGCCCGGCGCACCTTGGGATTGTTGAATGGCGGTTGCAGATGATTCAGACGCATGACCGCCTGGTAGCCCAGGGCGCTCACGACCTCCGCCTTCGCGCCGGATCGTGGCGTGAACAGCGGAAGAAGGTCTGCCGGTACGCGCTCAAGGTAGTCTACCTCGCCGGCGATGAGAGCGTTGACCTGTGTTTGCGGGTCGGCGATGCCGATCAGCTCGACGCGCTGCATCTTGGCCACCTTGCCGCCGGATGCCCAGACGGGCGGCTCGTTCCTGGGAACATAGTCGGCGAATTTCTCCAGGACGATCTTGACGCCCGGCTCGTGCAGGTCGGCGCGGAAGCGATAAGGGCCCGACCCGACGATCTCCTTGACCTGTTCGGCCCCCGGCGTGGCGGCAATGCGGGCCGGCATCATGAAGGGCACGGGAGCGCCGATCTTCGCGAGACTGTTGAGCACAAGGCCGTAGGGCTCCTTTAAGACCAGCTTGATCGTCGTGTCGTCGGTGGCCTCGAGGGTCGAAATGAATCGCTGCAGCGTTTGGCCCATAGGATCCCGCGATGCCCATCGCCGGATCGACGCGACGCAATCCGTCGCCGTCACGGGCTGGCCGTCGTGCCATTTCAGCCCGGGCCGCAGGATGAAGGTGTAGGTCAGCTTGTCGTCGCTCAGCGTGTAGCGCTCGACCATCTGGGGGCGCGGCTCGAACTTGTCATCCACCGCGAACAGGGTGTCGAAGACCAGATAGGCGAAGTCTCGTGTGGTGAACGACGTCGTGAAGTGCGGATCGAGAATGCGTGTCAGCGTCTCCGGAGCGACCCTCAGGACGGACCGATCCTGAGCGTGCCCGGGAAACGCCAGTGCGGCCGACATGGAGAACGCCAGTAGCGCCAGCTTGCGACGAATCATGATGCGAGATCCCCCTCGTTCGCGGTCGGCATTGCACGCGTCATGCCAGGCCGGCCGTCATCGTGTCGGCAGAAGGATGACCGGCCTTACCGCCCGTTTGAAGCCGAACTTTCGGTATGCAGTGTCCTCAATTATCTGGACACTTGGCTGAGACTAGGTGTCGCCGGCCGATCGGGACGGCGAATTACCGCATCGCGAGAAACGCCCCGATGCCCATGCTGAGGCCAGTCGCAATCAGCAGGGCGCAGATCAGTCCCTTGAACAGCCGGGGCGACAGGGGCAGCGGATGGCGCACTGCCAGCCATGTCATGAGAAAGACGACAGGCAGCGCTTCCGCTGCCAGCTGCAGGTCGAACAGCGAGATCTGGCCGGACGGCACCACGACGAGCAGGCGCAGCGTCGTGCTGAAGGCGAAGAACACCATCAGTTGCTCGCGCGCCCAGCCGAGAGGCTTGGGTTGGCGATACAGCAGATAGACCAGCGGCGGTCCGCCGGCGGAGAACATGCCGCCCATGAGGCCGGCGAGGCCGCCGGTGACGGCGAACGCGCTACGCGACGACATCGAGGGCAGCAGTTGCGCCGCACGCCACAAGGACAGCGCACACGCCACGATACTGATACCCAGCACGAGGCGAAGCACCTGGTAGGCCGTGGTGGCGAGCCAGCCGACCAGCAGGGCGCCGGCCACCACGCCGGCCACGCTCGCGATCAGCGTCGGCACTAGCACGCGCTCGACATGGAGGGAGCCGCGCCGGTGGAGGAACATCCACGCCGTGCAGAACCCGGTGAGCGTCGAGGCATTGACCGCATCGGTCAGCGGCAGAAGATTGGTGGCACCGACCAGGCCGAGCAGGATCAGCGCCAGCGCGAATCCGGTGAGGGCCTGCGCGTAGACGGCGACGGCGACGAACGCGAGAAACGTCGCGTGAATCTCGAGCTGGGCCCACAGAGGCATCGCCGGATGGCGTCGCTGGCTTGATCTATGCCGAAACCAGCGCCGCCCACAGGGCGAAGCTCGCCGCACCGCCGGCGTCGCGGGCATCGGTGCGGACGGCAGTGTGGACCATGACCAGCTGGCGCATGGGCTCGACGAGGATCAGCTGGCCGCGCACGCCGAACAGACCGAAGGTCGGCTTCTGGCCCGGAATGGTCCACGTCTGGAAGCCGTAGCCGACCGGCCGACCGGTCTGCGACGGCGAAAAGGCCGGCTTCGTCATGGCGACGACCCACGCGGGGTCGATCAGTTGCCGCCCGCCGGCGCGGCCGCCATTGGCCATCAGGAGGCCGAGCCGCGCGTAGTCGCGCAGCACGGCGTTGAAGCCCATGTAGCCGATCTCGATGCCGGACCTGTCCGTCAGCCACGTGGCATCGGCTTCCGCGCCCATCGGCTGCCAGATCCGATCCTGCAGGACGGCAGTCAGCGGCCGGCCGAACACGGCGCGCGCCACCATGGCCAGTACATAGGTCTCCGACGAGGCGTAGTACCAGCGCGCACCGGGGGCCGCGATGCGCTCGTTGAAATAGCGTACCGCATCGACGCCGCCCGGCGACTGCCGGCCGAAGGTCGCCGCCGAGAGCTTGGTCACGTCGTCGGCGCCGTCGTAATCTTCACGGAACTTCACGCCGGACGACATGGAGAGCAGCGCCCGCAAGGGCGTGCGCCCGTACTCGGTGCCGGCAAGCGTTCCGGCATAGCGCTCGGCCGGGTCGTCGAGGGAGGCGATCAGCCGATCGCCGACGGCCAGTCCGATCAGCAGCGCGACGATCGTCTTGGCCATCGAGAACGAGGTCAGGCGCATCGTATCGCTGCGGCCGTACTGGTAGCGTTCGGCCAGGATCGTGTCGCCCTGTGCGATCAGTAGGCCAGTCGTCGGCTGGCGGTCGAGATAGCCGTCGATGTCGTAGCGGCCGCCGCCCAGCGATGCGGGATTGGCGAAGCGGATGTCCGGCTCGCGGGTCGCCCGGCGCCACGGTGACGCCGCGGCCGCCCGGCGCGCCGTCGACGCCGCGAAGATCTCATCGAGCCGGGAGAAGGCATCGACGCCGTAGGGCGGTTGCCACCAGTTCCGGGCGGTTGCGCTCGGATACTGACCGGCGCCGTCCGCCAGGACCGGCAGGTTGGGCCCGCCGGCGCGCCAGCCGATGCCGTCGCGAAATTCGAAGGGGTCGAGGCCGGGTTTCGAATGCGCAACGCGCGTCGAGGGAAGCGGCAGGATCAGCGAAGCTGCCGCTCCCAGGAACGCGCGCCGGTTCGAAGACGACCGCATGGGCTAGCGCTGGAACGTGCCCGTGAGCGTCGTGCGTTCGAGCGTGTTGAAGTGCAGGTAGAAGCCGACGACGGCGGCCGACGTGTCGGCGTTCACCGGCAGACTCGCTTCCTTCACCGCGAACACCGTGAACTGGTAGCGGTGCGGACCGTGTCCCGGCGGTGGGGCAGGGCCGCCGTATCCCGGCGGGCCGAAATCGGTGCGCGTCATCAGCGCGCCCTTGGGCAGCAGCCCCGATTTCGGGTTGCCGGCATCGAGCTTGAGCTCGGTGACGTCGGGCGGAATGTTCACCACCACCCAGTGCCAGAAGCCCGAGCCGGTCGGTGCGTCGGGATCGAAGCAGTGGACGGCGAAGCTCTTGGTGCCGGCCGGCGCGCCCGACCAGGAGAGTTGCGGGCTCTTGTTGCCGCCCGACGTGCCGAACCCGTACTCGGCCGACAGCACGTGCTCCATGCCGAGGGTCCCGCCCTCCTTGAAGTTCTGACTGGTGAGCGTCAGCGCCATCGATTTCCTCCGGTTGTTCTGCGGCCGGAGGATAGCCCCAGCCGGGAGCCGGGGGGAAGCCGCGCCGGCCGGCCGCAGCCTATTTCCGGTTGCGCGACACCGTGATCCCGGCGGCGCGGCGGCGGCGATACCAGATGAAGCCGCCGATCAACACAGCCAGCATGACCAGCCACAGGATCTCGGTCGAGCCGTCGCCGTTGTCGGGCGACAGGCCGAAGAGCTGTTCGATGAAGTCCATTTCGTTCCCCTTTTATGCAGCCGTGACGTAGCCGATGCGTGCCTTGGCGAGAGCCTTGTCGAACTGCGCGATGTCGCCCTTGACCAAGGCCTCGAACTTGTCGATCTCGCGATCCACCTTGGCCATGGTTTCGCGCGACACCGCGAGCGTCTGGCTGGTCGGCGCCGCATCGGCCGTGGTGGTCATCTGCACCATGTCGAACAAGGTGTCGTTGAGGCCGGCCGGATTGCGCAGGACGTCGCGCGCCGACTTGCGCTCGGGATCGACCAGCACCTTCTCGATCGTCGAAAGCTTCTGGGTGATCGCCGCGGCCTGGCGCTTAAGCGCCGCATTGCCTCCCTTGCCTTTGGTCTGGCCGGCGCGTCCCGACGCCTCCTCGATCTGCTTCTTCATCAGGCGCAGCCGGTTGACCGTCGCCTTGAGTTTGGAGAGCGAGTCGATCAGCTGCATGTGCAGCTTGAACTGCGCCTGATAGGCCTGATCGGTGGTCGACAGCCGCGGATCCTTCACCAGGACGAACTCGGCTGCCTGGCTCTTGCCCTCGACGGTTAGCTCGACGCTGTAGGTGCCCGGCACCACGGTCGGGCCGGGCGGATTCTCGGGATCGGGCGCGAGCGGCTTGGGCCGGGGTGGGGCGAGGCCGTAGTCGAGTCGCGTCGGTCCGGGATGTTTCAGGTCCCAGACGAAGCGGTTGAGGCCGCGTTTCGTGCCCGGCTTGCGCGCGGGCGCCGCATCCTTGTCGGCGCTCGTGAAGGTGACGATCTTCTTTCCGCGCCCACCGGCCTCGCGGAAGGTGAGTGTCACCGGGCCCTTCGGCTCGTCCTTCAGCCAGTACCAGACAACGGCGCCGTTCGGCGGATTCTCGCCGACATCGAGATGCTCGCGGAACCGCGTGCCGTCTTCACGCTCGACCATCACGGTGCTGCCGTCGATGCCGAAGGCCGGTCCGTAGGCGATGCCCTGCCGCACGTTGGCGCCGGCGCTCCAGTGCAGCTTGGTGCGGATCGCCCGGCGTGGCGCGAACAGGCGTGTCGCCGTGCCGCTGGAGGCTTTGGCCGATGCAAGCCCACGCAGCGCCGTCACGTCGTCGAGAATCCAGAAGGAGCGGCCATGCGTGGCCGCCACCAGGTCGCTGTCCTTCAGCTTCAGATCGTAGACCGGCACGTTCGGGAAGCCGCCGCCCATGCGCTGCCAGTGCGCGCCGTCGTCGACGCTGAAGAACACGCCGGTTTCGGTGCCGACGAACAGCAGGCCTTTGGCCACGGGATCGGCGCGCACCACACGGCTGATCTCGTCCTTGGGCAGGTCGCCGTTGATCGGCTTCCAGCTCTTGCCGCCGTCGCGGCTCTTGAACAGATAGGGCTTGTAGTCGCCCAGCTTGTAGCGCGTGGCCGCGAGATAGACCGTGTCGCGCTCGTGCGCCGAGACTTCTACGCAGCCGACATAGGCGAGCTTGGGCATCGCCTTGGGCGTGACGTTCGTCCACTTTTTGCCGCCATCGCGGGTGACGTGGACCAGCCCGTCATCGGTCGAGGCCCAGATCTCGCCGGCGCGGTGCGGCGATTCAACCACCGAGGCGCAGGTCGCATGGACCTCCGCGCCGGCGCTCTCGCGCGTGATGTCGCCGCCCGACGGGCCCTGGCGGCTGCGATCGTTGAGGCTGAGGTCGGGCGAGATCTTTTCCCAGCTCATGCCCTCGTCGCACGTGCGGAACACGCAGTTGCCGCCGACATAGAGCGTCTGCGGATCGTGCGGCGAGAACACGATCGGATAGGTCCAGGCGAAGCGGTACTTCATGTCGCGCGGGGCGATGCCCGTCGACTCCTCGGGCCACACATTGACCAGCTGGATCTGGCGCGTGCGGTGATCGTAGCGCTGCAGCGCGCCCGAACCGCCGGGGCTCGAGCCGATCGCGCCGACATAGACCACGTTGTGGTCGCGCGGGTTGACGGCGATGAAGCCCGACTCGCCGGTGCCCGGGTACGAGCAGTCGGCGAGGGTGATGACGCCCCATTCGGATGCCGATGGCACCGAGATCGAGGTGTTGTCCTGCTGCGTGCCGTAGACGCGATAGGGATACTGGTTGTCGATGTCGAGACGGTAGAACTGCGCGGTCTTCTGGTTGTAGATCGTCGACCACGAGGCGCCGCCGTTGAACGAGACATGCGCGCCGCCGTCGTTGCCCTCGATCATGCGGCCGGAATCGTTGGGATCGATCCAGAGATCGTGGTTGTCGCCGTGCCGGGTCGTCACTTCGCTGAAATTGCTGCCGCCGTCGGTCGACTTCCACATCTGCAGGTTGGTCACGTAGACGGTGTCGGCATGGCCCGTGTCGGCGAACACATGGGTGTAGTACCAGGGCCGGTGCATCAGGTCACGATTTGCGGAGACCTGGGTCCAGCGTGCCCCGAGATCGTCCGAGCGGTAGAGGCCGGTCTTGTCGCCTTCCGCTTCGATCAGCGCCCACACCCGCCCCGCCTTCACCGGCGATACCGCGACGCCGATCTTGCCCAGCGGCCCCGATGGCAGGCCGGGGAATTTCGAGATCTCCTGCCAGCTGTCGCCGCCGTCGGTGCTGCGGAACAGGCCGCTGCCCGGTCCGCCGGAGGAAATGTTCCAGAAGTTGCGCCGCGCCTCCCAGATCGAGGCGAACAGGATGCGCGGGTTGTTGCGGTCCATCGACAGGTCGATCGCACCGGCCACGTCGTTGCGGAACAGGATGCGTTCCCAGTCCTTGCCGCCGTTCTTCGAGCGGTAGACGCCGCGCTCGGCGTTCGGGCCGAAGATGTCGCCCAGCACCGCGGCATAGACCAGGTCGGGGTCGTTCGGATGCACCACGACGCGGCCGACGAACTTGCTGTTCTTCAGCCCGATATGCTTCCAGCTGCGGCCGGCATCGGTCGACTTGTAGAGGCCGTCGCCGTAGGAGACGTCGAGGCGGATCGCCGTCTCGCCGGTACCGGCATAGATCACGTTGGCATCCGAGGGCGCCACCGCGATCGAGCCGACGGCCGAGCTGCCCATGTAGCCGTCGGAGACGCAGCGCCAGAACACGCCGCCGTCCGTTGTCTTCCAGATGCCGCCGGCGCAGGCGCCGAAATAGAACGTCATGCGGTCGACCGGATCGCCCGACACGGCGACCACTCTGCCGCCGCGCGGCGGGCCGATGCAGCGCCATTTCAAGGCCTCGAAATCCGCTTCCGCGGTGCTGCCGACCTTGCCCGCCATTCTGTTCCGCCGATCTCTTGTTGTTCGGCTGGAACGGTAGGGCAGATGCGGCGCGCCATGCAACCTACAAGGCCCGCGCCGGCTGTTGCGATTGACGATTGTTCGTGACGAGCGCAGACGTGATGTAGTGAAGCGACCGAAGTCGACGTTCCGGGGAGGTAAGATATGAAAGCATCGACACTCTGTTTCCGTGCCGCCGTCGTGTTGGTGGTGATCGGCATGCTGTGGGGATTGCAGATGGCGATCTCGGGCGATCACTCGGCGCACCCCGCGCATGCCCATCTCAATCTGCTCGGCTGGGTTTGCCTCTTCCTGTTCGGCATCTACTACCGCCTGCATCCCGCGCTCGAGGCCAACGGCTTCGCGCGCATCCAGGTCTGGCTCTGGATCGTCGGCACGGTCATCCAGGCGATCGGCGTCGGCCTCGTCCATACCGGCTCGCCCAAGGCCGAGCCCGCCGCGGCCGGCGGCTCGATTCTGGTGCTGATCGCGATGCTGATGTTCGGCTGGATCGTCTACCGCGAGGCCGACGGCAAGCAGGCCAGCTGAGCGGAAACGGCCGCCGCTTCTCCTGTTTGGCCGGGCACCGAGTGCCTGCCCCGATCCCGGTCACAGAGAGGATACGGCCGCGCGGCGGACTCACGGTTGCGCGGCATCCTTTGCTGCAAATCCGTAGTTCAAGGAATGTCTTCGCAACCCCACTGCAAGCAAGGTCAATCAGACCTGCCATGGACATTGGTCGATTGTGGGCGCAAGTCTTGGTCGCGAGGGCATCGCGCTTTCGTCCGACGACTTACTTACTTGCGATCTAGGAGACGGCTAATGGCTAGCGGAACGGTCAAATGGTTTAACGCCACCAAGGGTTATGGATTCATTCAGCCGGATGGCGGCGGCAAGGACGTGTTCGTCCATATCAGCGCCGTGGAGCGTGCAGGTCTGCAGGGCCTGAACGAAGGCCAGAAGGTGAGCTACGATGTTCAGCAGGATCGCGGCAAGGACGCAGCCGTGAATCTCAAGGTCTGATCTCTCTATCATCGTCCGCGGGTCGCCGGGATGGCCATGGCCATCCCGGCGACTCGTTGGACGCTGGCATTGTCGTTCTGCGCGGCTCCTGCCCCCGGTGGATACGGGTCAACGTCGACGCCACGGCCGGACCAGGAGCGCGCCGCCCATGGTCAGCCCGTAGATTGCGAGGCTGATCGCGACCAGGCCGAACACGCCGTTTAGCCCGAAGGTGCGCAGCACCCAGGCGCCGCCCACCACCCAGACTCCGAACCGCGCGAAGCTCGCCACCACCGGCACCGTCATCCGCCCGGCCCCCTGGCCCGCGAAGTTGAGCGCCAGCCCCAGCCCGAACAGGCAGTAGACCGGCGCCGTCCGCGTGAGACACGCGACCGAGGCCGCGATCACCTCGGGATCGGCGCTGAACAGCCGCGACCAGCTCTCCGGCAGCAGCGCCACGATCCAGCCCGCCGTGCCCAGGATGAAGAACGCGACAAGCCCCGCGGTCCACGCCGCGCGCACCGCGCGACGCCAGTCTCCCGCGCCGGCTGCGATGCCGACCAGCGTCGTGGCGCCGGAGCCGATGCCGAACGCGACCGGCGCCAGCATGAATTCCAGCCGCAGCGCGATTCCCCAGCCGGCAAGGGCGGCGGTGCCGCACTGTCCCACGAGTCCGGTGACCAGCAGGGCCGTCGCTGCCGCCACGATCGTGGTGACCGAACCCGGCACGCCGACGCGCAGGATCTCGCCGAACACCGGCCACTGTATTGGCAGCAGTGTGGCGGACGGCACGAAGCCCAGCACGCCGCGCCGCAGCGCGCGGGCGAGCAGCACGATGCTCGCGACGTTCGACAGGATCGCCGCGATGGGAAGCCCGGCGATGCCGACCCCGGGGATCGGACCGGCGCCGAGCATCAGGGCGCCACACGCCGGCACGTAGAGCGCCGACAGCGCCAGCGAGATGCGCGCCGGCGTCACCGCATCGCCGCCGCCGCGCAGCATTGCGGCCAGGAAGAAGTTCGCCCAGACGAACGGCGCGGCGAGCGACCACAGCGCGCTGAAGGCCAGTGCCTCGCCCAGCACCGCGCCGTCGCCACCCATCACACGGTACAGCGGCGGGCCGGCCAGCCAGCCGAACAGCGTGAACAGCAGGGCGATCGCGACGCCGAGCAGCAGGGCCTGCGGCACCAGCACGCGCGCGTCCTCGGTGCGGCCGGCACCCAGCGCACGCGCCATCGCCGAGGCGACGCCGCCGCCCATGCCGCCCGCGGCCATGTTGTGCATCATGGTGATGAACGGCACGACCAGCGCTGCACCGGCGAGCGAGGCCGTGCCGAGCCGGGCCAGGAACCAGGTCTCGGCCAGCGTCACGCCGACCTGCACCAGCATGATCAGGGTGGTGGGTCCGGCCAGCCGGAACAGACTTAGGCCCAGCGGGGCCGTCAGAAGAGGATGGGACACGGGAAGACTCTCTATGAAGCAGCGCACGGGTTCTCGCGGTCCTTGACCGGAGAACGGAGCGGTCCCGACAGCGGCGATGCCGCGGTCCGACCGTCTGGTTAGCGCTGATCCATGTGAGAGAGCCTCGATGCTGATCTAGTTGAACTCTACCACATGCCTGATCTGGAACCCACCCAGCAGCTCGGCACAGCGCTTCTCTGTCGAAGCGCGTAACGCGGGCGCGACACTGTCTATCTGCACCACACCGACGGTCCCGTAGTTGGGATCGTTGCGCACCGTCACCGTCAATGGGGTGCCCTCGGCTTTCAGCGGCTCGAGCGCCGCCTCGAACGCGCGCTGGGTCGCATCCAGGCGCAGCGCCGGCTTGAAAATCTTGCCGACGCCGGTCAGCGGCATGACCGGGATAGGCACGACCTGCACCGGCACCGCGGCGCGCTCCGGGATTTCCTTGCGGCACCATTCGCGCAGTTCTTCCGGTGTCGCGCTGGCGTTGGGCCTGAGTTGCACGAAGGCCATCGGCAGTTCGCCGGTGTAACTGTCGGGCAGGCCGACCGCGGCGGCGGTCTCGACGGCGGGATGGCGGACCAGCGCCTCCTCGATCACGATTGGGTCGATGTTGTGGCCGCCGCGGATGATCAGGTCCTTCGAGCGCCCGGTGAGCCAGAGATAGCCGTCCTTGTCGAGCCGGCCGAGATCGCCGCTGTCCAGCCAATCGTCGGCGAGCATCGCGCCCTTGTCGTGGCGTCTGTCGAGGTAACCCGGCGTCACCTGCGGCCCGCGCATCAGCACGTGGCCGATCGTATCGGGCGCGCAGTCGCCCTTGATCGTGCCGTCGGCGGCGACGTCGGCGATGCGGATCTCGGTGTAGGGCAGGCGCAGGCCCACCGACCCCGGCCGGCGATCGCCCAGCATTGGGTTCATGGTCGAATAGCAGTGTACCTCGGTCATGCCGTAGCCCTCGATCACCGGCACTTTCAGTTCCGCCTCGATGCGGCGGATCAGCTCCACCGGCACCGTCGAGCCGCCGCTGACGAAGCATTTCAGCGACGAGAGATCGTGGCCGTCGCGCGGCACGTTCATGATCGCGGCCAGGGTGGTCGGTACGGCGCCGGCGATCGTCACCCTGTTGCGCTCGACCAGGCTCCACCAGTCGCGCACCACGTTGGGGTTGCGCGCGCCGAGCGGGGTCGGGATCACCACCGTCCAGCCGTTGGCGACCGGCGACAGCGCGCCGAAGATCGAGCCGCCGACATGGAACTGCGGCAGCGGATTGATCAGGACGTGTTCGGCCTCGAGGCCGAAATTTAGGGCATTGCTCCAGGCCGAGAGCGCCAGCGCACCGTGGGTGTGCCGGGCGAGTTTCGGCAGGCCGGTCGTGCCGCCGGTGTGGAACAGCGCCGCCACCGTGTCGCGCGTGAGCTTCTTGGGGGCAATCAGGCTGTCGCCGGGTTGGGCGGCAATTTCGGACTCGAACTCGAAGACACCCGTCTCGCTCTTTCCACTGCCGCCGACGCGGAACACGGCCAGGCCTGGGATCGACTTCCGGATTTCCTCGACCTTGGGCCAGATGTCGGCAAACAGCGAGGCGTCGGCCGCGATCAGCGCGCGCGAGCCGGCCTCTTTCATGATGCCGGCGATCTGCGAGGCGTTGAGGAAGTAGTTCACCGGGTTGGCGACCGCGGCAATCTCCGCGCCCCACAGCGCATAAAACGTCTCCGGCACCGAGGGCAGCAGGATCGTCACCGTGTCACCGTGTCCGATGCCGTGCGCGGCCAGGACGTTGGCGGTCTGGATCGTGCGCTTGAGCAGTTCGGCATAGGTGATGTCGCGCACCGGATCGTTGGGGCCGGTGCCCGCGAGAAACCGGAGGGCGACCCGGTTGGCGTGACGCGCCGCGGAGTCCTGCAGGAGGTCGAGCACGTTCTTGAGCACCAGGCGTTCGCCGACCGGCACCTTTTCGTAGGCGAGAATGTCGGCTTCGGTGCGGAACGTCATGACGGCCCTTTTTTCTTTTCCTGCTTTTCCTTGGGCGAGAAATAACAGGAAGGCAGGTGTCCGCCTACGGCGCTAGCGGCGCTCGTCCGGAATGAGAAAATTCGCCAGAATCAGTTCGGCGCGTTGCTCGGGGCTGATATCGTCATAGTCGTCCAGATGCACGGGCCCGGTTCGTTCCCGGCCGACCGCCATCATTTCTACGGGCAAAGCCAGGGGGTGCTGCGGATAGAAGCGGGTCGCAAAGACCAGCGCGCGCTTTTCGGCTTCCGTGAGCGGCCCGAGATCGCCGGGCGCACCGTACTTCCGATCCAGGTCCATCACGACACGCAGGACGTCCGGCGGCAGAGGATGCACGGAATCGACAAGACACGCGACGCTTCGGCCGTGCTCCTCGAAATCTGCCGTACCCGTAGATCGATCAAAGTGAAGCTTGTACCGGGACGTGATCGAACGCGCATGTATTGCGGTCGTGGTTACCTCTTCGACCAGGCAGATGAGGCTGGCGTTGTTGGGCGAAGTGGCGTGCAGGAGATCGCCAACGGTGACGTTCTTCAATGCAGCTTCGCGTTCCGTCATTTCGGTTTGAGCTCGAATGGTCTCAGTATTTTGTTTTGTTCGCCGCTCGGCTCATCTCCTATGCCAAGCAGCTTCACCGCGCAATCCCGACAAACCGGACGGTCGGAATAGACGTAGGCTCCAGTCTTCCCGCGCGTGCCACCTTCGGCGCAATAGCCACGGCAAGGCAGATCGCCGGCAGCCGCAAGTTCGGTGTTCGGACTTGTCGACGCCTCGATGTTCGCGCCTCCAAGTATCGTCGACGCGGGCCTCCAGTTATCGGTCGGCGACCAAGTCGGCTCGAGGTGCCGGTTGCTCCAATCAAGGATCGATTTTTTCATGAGGCGACCATAGGCGCCCCGATTCAAGATACCTATTATGGTCCTTTATTCGCATCTCGTCGGACCTGACGGGCCCCGCGCTAGAGAGGAATGAGATCAGGCGATGGTCGCTTCGACGGGCTTGATGGGTAATCGCCTTGGGCAGGCTACACTACCGCGTTCCGCGCGATTACCTCGCGGTAGAAGGCGGCGCTGAGCTTGGGCGTGCGGCGCTGGGTCCTGGGATCGACATGGACCAGGCCGAAGCGCGTGGCGTAGCCGTCGGCCCATTCGAAATTGTCGAGCAGGCTCCACAGGAAATAGCCGCGCACCGGCACGCCCTCGGCCGTGGCGCGCTGCAGATGGGTGAGGTAGTTGCGCAGATACATCACGCGGTCGACGTCGTTGATCGCGCCGCCGGCGGCCGGCTGGTCGGCGCCCGAGGTGCCATTCTCCGTGACGTAGATCTCCTTGGCCTTCCACAGCCGTGCCACGTGACGCGGCGCCCAGTACAGCGTCTCCGGTGCAACCTTCAGCCAGGACGTCGAGTCCATGTGCGGATGCGACGACGGCGGGTCGATGGCCTCAAAGCCGGCGGCGCTCTCGTTGGCCACGACGTAGGGGCCGGACGTGTAGACGTTGATTCCGAGGAAATCGACCGGGCTGCCGATCGCCTTCAGCTCCTGCGGCGTGAAGACGGGCGCGTCGGCGCCCTGCTGCGCCAGCCAGTCGTCGCTGTAGCGGCCCTCCATCATCACCGTGAGATAGGGCGCATTCAGCTCGCGCGTGGCGAGCTCGGCGGCGCGCACATTGTCCGGCGTCTCGATGGCCGGCACCGCGACGGTGAGGTTCTCGGCCGGACCGATCCGCGTGCCCTTGCGGGTGGTGGCGCGGAGCGCCTGCATGCCGAGGCCATGCGCCAGCACGGCGTGATGGCGCACCTGGTTCAGCTCGCGGCGCGGCAGCTTCAGGCCGGGCGCGAAGACACCGAAATTGTGGCCGTGCTCGACGACGGTCAGGATCTCGTTGAGCGGGAAAAAGCGGCTGACCCGGTCGCTCAGCCGCGCGCCGACATAGCCGGCATAATCCGCGAAGGCTTGCGCGGTGTCGCGCGATTGCCAGCCCCCGCGCTCCTGCAAGGGCTGGGGCAGGTCCCAGTGATAGAGCGTCGCCCAGGGTTCGATGCCGGCGCGCAGCAATTCGTCGATCAGCCGGTCGTAGAAGGCGAGGCCCTGCGGGTTGGGCTTGCCGGTACCGTCGGGAAAGACCCGCGGCCAGGCGATCGAGAAGCGGTATGTGCGCACGCCCAACCCCTTCATCAGGGCGACGTCTTCCTTGTAGCGATGAAAGTGGTCGACGCCGTTCTCGCCGGTCGTGCCGTCCTTGATGCGGCCCGGCGTGCGGCCGAACACGTCCCAGATCGAGGGGCCGCGGCCTTCTTCGGTGGGCGCACCCTCGACCTGGTACGACGAGGTCGCGGTGCCCCAGCGGAAACCGTCGGGAAAAGAAAGGCGCGGCATGGGCCGGGCATTGGGGCGGGAATTGTTGCTGCGCGCAAGGGCTGGCCCGAAGAGAGCCTGCGGCGGCAGGGCCGACCCGGCGAGGGCTGATCCGGAGACCGCAGCCAACAGGGCACGGCGGGAGAAACGCGTCGACGACACGGCGGATCTTCAAGCAGCGTTCGTGCCAGCGGATAGGCGTTCCCGATAGCCCTTGCAGCGACGATGCTGTTGCAGCCCGCGACGGTTTTACCCTTCACGACCCGTCGCGGCGTATCCCGCCGTCTTGCACGGTGAGGGGGAGTCTCCCCCTCCGAGCGAGATTCGAAGCCGAAAAGCCTTATTTGGCGGGCTTAAACCCGTCTCAGCGGAGCGAGATTCCAGCGAGATTCGAGCGAGATTCAGTCCCGGACTCTCGATGGCTGGTTGGGCTCACTCCGGCTTGATGCCCTTTTCGCGAATGATGCGGCCCCAGCGGTCGGTCTCGGCCTGCACGAAAGTGGCGAACTCGGGCTGCGGGTTGCCGACCGACTCGGCGCCGAGCTTGGCGAGCTGTTCGATCACGTCGGGCCGCCGCAGCACCTTGGCCGCCGCGTCGTGCAGTTTGGCAACGATGTCGCGCGGCGTGGCGGCCGGCACGAACAGGCCGTTCCAGCCGATCATCTCGTAGCCCGTGACGCCCGCCTCCTGCAGCGTCGGCAGGTCGGGCACCAGCGCCACGCGTTTGGTGCTGGTGACGGCGAGCGCCCGCAGCTTGCCGTCCTTCACCAGCGGCAGGGTGCCGGGGACGTTCTCGATCATGAAGGCGAGCTGGCCCGCCACTAGGTCGGCGAGCGCCGGCGCGCCGCCCTTGTAGGGCACGTGAGTGGCATCGAGCCCGGTCACCGACTTCAGCGATTCGACGGCGAGGAAGGGCGTGCTGCCGATGCCGCCGGAGCCGTAATTCAACTTGCCGGAGTTGGCTTTCGAATAGGCGACCAGCTCGGCGAAGGACTTCACCGGCAGGGCAGGATGCACCACCACCATCAGCGGCGCGCTGTTGATCATGGTGACCGGCAGGAGATCCTTCAGCGGGTCGTAGCCCATCTGCGCGAACAGGAACGGACTGACCAGCATCGCCTGGTTGGCGATCAGCATCGTGTAGCCGTCGGGGGCTGCCTTGGCGACAATCTCCGCGCCGACATTGCCGCCGGCCCCCGGCTTGTTGTCGACCACGACCTGCTGGCCCAGCGCTTCGGTGAGATGCTGCGCCAGGATGCGCGCCATGATGTCGAGAATGCCGGCACCCGCCGCGAACGGCACGACGAAGCGGATCGGACGCGCGGGCCAGCTCTGTGCGCGCGCGACAGTCGGCAGTGTCGCCAGCAGCGGGGCCGCGAGAAGGGAACGGCGGCGGATCATGTCATCGCCTCCTCGGCGAGCGTCGTGTCGATGCAGGCCTCGAAGGGAATGTCGCGCACGATGGTGCCGGCGGCGCGCATGGCCGCGTGCAGGCGGTCGTAGCCCTCGCGCTGGATCACCGGATTGTCGTTCCACAGTTTCAGCGTCCGGTAGCGCTCGATGCACTGCGCGAACAGCTCCGCCGGCACGTCGGGGAAATAGGGATGCAGCAGCTTTGCGATCTCCGGTGCCGGAGTCCGGGCGAACCAGCCCAGCGTCTTGTGCACGGCGCGGGTCATCTTCAGGAGCTCGTCGTGATGGCTCTTCAGGATGTCGCGCTTGGTGACGAGCGTGGTGTAGGCGGTGAGGCCGCGGTTGGCGGCGGCGTACCAGATGTGGCCGGCGCCGGAGCGCACGAGCCGCTCGGCGAAGGGTTGGAAGACCTGGATGACGTCGACCGTGCCCGCGCGCAGCGCCGCCTCGTTCTCGGCCATGGTCTTGTCGTAGGTGCGCTGGATGCCGTCCGGCGCCACGCCCGCCTTGCGGATGTCGTTGGCGAGGCAGATCCAGGGCGTCGGTACTTCGGAGACGACGGCGAGCTTCAGCATCCGGAGGTCGGCGAACTTGAAGCCGGGATAGGGCATGCGGCCGACGAGGAAGAACGGATCGCGCGCGACGACGTCGCAGAAGCAGACCAGCGGCGATTTCGGATCGGCGTGGTGATTGTTGATCACGCGCAGCGGGCCGCCCCACATCACGTCGACCTCGCCCGCCATCAGCGCCTTCTGCGCCGCGGCGGGATCGGTCGAGCCGCGCAGCGCCACCTCGACGCCGGCCTCCCGGAAGGCGCCGGTCGCCTCGGCGGCATAGAACGGGGCGTAGAAGAGAGCGCGGAAATTTTCGGAAAGACGAATGGCCATGGGCGGGTACTCCACGAAGAGCTTAGCCCGTCCGGGCCTCCGTCGTCGCCACCCAGACTCCGGCGCAGACCGCGGCCAGGCCCAGGATCAGGGGCAGCGTCACCGGCTCGCCGAGGAAGAAGGTACCGGCGAACATGGCGATGAACGGGTTGATCGTGATGGTGTTGGCGACCCTGGTCGGGCTCGCGTATTTCAGCGCCAGCACCCAGAGGAAGAAGCCGAAGGCTCCGCCGCCCGCCGCGAGATAGAGGCCGCTCAGGGCCTGCCCGCCATCGAACGACAGGATGAGTCCGATACGGCCGGTCAGCAGGCTGATCAGGAGCAGTGCCCCGCCGCCCACCGCCATGCCGGCCGCGAGATAACCCAGAGGGCTCGAGCGCGCGATGAACGGCCGCGCATAGACGTTGTACAGCGCCATGCAGAGCGTGGCGCCGACCATGATCAGGTCGCCGCGCCAGGCGCCGTCGGGCGCGGTCTTGAGGTTGGCGACCAGTGCCGTCGCCACGCCGCCCATCGCCAGCAGCACGCCGGTCGTCTTGCGCGCCGACAGCTTCTCAAGTCCCAGCACCGCGCCGCACACCATGGTGAGCAGCGGCAGGGTCGAGAGCGCCAGCATGCCGCGGCCGACCGTCGTGTAGGCGAGCGCCAGATTGTAGAAGACGAAGAACACCGCATAGAACAGGAAGCCCAGCCCCGCGACCGCCGGCCAGTCGGCGCGCGAGGGCCATTTGGGTCTGAGCAGCAGGGCGATCGGCAGCAGCAGGAGCGCGCCGCCGCCGAAGCGCACGGTCGCCAGGGTCAGCGGATCGAAGCTGCCGATCATGAAGCGCGTCGCAACCGCCGCGCCGCCGCCCAGGGCGCTCGACAGGATGGCGATCAGGACGCCAGTTCTTTCGTTCATGGACGCAGCCTGACCGCTGGCTGAGCGCGACCAATTACCGGCGAGGTAATGGAAATCGCCTCACCCGTTGCGGGCAAGGAACGCTGTGAGGTCGGCTTCGCTGGCGGCGAACTCGACCTCGCCCAGCGCGCCGCGGAACAGTTCGTAGCGCAGCCAGACGCGGTAGGTGTTGAGTACGTCGCTGCGGCAATAGTCGGAGATGTCCTTGTGGCGGCCGTCGCGGAACAGCGCCTCGACCGCGCCGCCGTCGACGCCCTCGGGCTTGCCGGGCAGGCCGAGCACGCGCGCGAGTTGGCTGAGGCCGACACGGTGGTGATTGTCGTAGTTCGACAGCAGGTCGCAGAGATCGACCGTGTCGTTGGCGAAGCGGTCGAAGTAGCGCCGCGCCGCGAGGCCGGGCGCGCTCACCTGGTGCATCATGGCGCGGTAGCGCAGCACCGGCAGGTCGAAGGCGCTGCCGTTGAAGGTCACCAGCCGGGGCTTCATGAGCGCGATGCGGTCGACGAACTCCTGGATCAGCTCGCGCTCGCCGCGCTCGGCCAGGGTCGGCGCCTCGAGCGCGGTGACCCGCCACACGCCGTCGGCGCCTCGGTCGGCGAGCAGCGCGCCGAGACAGACGATGCGATGGAAGATCTGGCGCGGGAACTTGTCGCCCATCTGCTCGCGCAGCGTCTTCTCGGCATGACCGTGCAATCCCGCCGCGGCGGCCCAGGCCTGGACGTCCGGGACGGTCTCCAGGTCGAACACCAGGACGAGATTGTCGCTCATGACGGTCTCTCTAGGCCGGCAGGCTGTCGGGCGCGGTGTAGGGCAGGCCGAGCGCCTCGGCGACCGGACGGCAGGTTACCTTGCCGGCATGGACGTTGAGGCCGTTGCGCAGGTGCGGATCGTCGGCGATCGCCTTGCGCCAGCCCTTGTCGGCCAGCGCCAGCGCGAAGGGCAGGGTCGCGTTGTTCAGTGCGAAGGTCGAGGTCCGCGCCACGGCCCCCGGCATGTTGGTGACGCAGAAATGCGTCACGCCTTCCTCGACATAGACCGGGTGGGAGTGCGAGGTGGGCTTCGAGGTCTCGCAGCAGCCACCCTGGTCGATGGCGATGTCGACGATGACGCTGGCTGGCTTCATGGATTTCACCATCTCGCGCGTCACCAGTTTTGGCGCGGCGGCTCCCGGCACCAGTACGGCGCCGATCAGCAGGTCGGCGCGGCGCACGACCTCCTTCAGGGCATCGCGGGTCGAGAAGATGGTGCGCGCGTCGGGCAGCTGCACGGCGATGCGGCGCAGCACGTCGGCCGAACGGTCGACCACGGTGACGATCGCGCCCATGCCGAGCGCGATGGTGGCGGCATGGGTGCCCGAGACGCCGCCCCCCAGCACGACCACGTCGGCCGGCGGCACGCCAGGCACACCGCCCAGCAGCACGCCGCGTCCGCCCGAGGTGCGTTCGAGGTAGCGCGCGCCGACCTGAGGGGCGAGGCGGCCGGCGATCTCCGACATCGGCGTCAGCAGCGGCAGCCCGCCCGAGGGCGAGGTCACGGTCTCGTAGGCGATGGCGGTGACGCCGCTCTGCATCAGCTCGCGCGTCTGCTCGGGATCGGGCGCGAGATGCAGGTAGGTGAACAGCACCTGGCCCGGGCGCAGCTTCCTGCGTTCCGGCGCCAGCGGCTCCTTCACCTTCACCACCATGTCGCAGGTCCGGAAGATCTCGTCGGCGTCGGCGGCGATCCTGGCGCCCGCCGCAACATACTGATCGTCCGTCAGGCCGGCGGCATCGCCCGCGCCCTTCTGCACCAGCACCTCGTGGCCGTGATGAATCAGCTCGGCGACCGACGATGGCACCAGGCCGACGCGGTCCTCATGGTCCTTGATCTCGGTGGGAACGCCGACACGCATGTTCAGGACTCCTTCGGCAGCGCCGTTGCCGCCGTCCTGACGAGCCTACAACAGGTGGCCGGCGCGTTCGGCCTTGGTCCTGAGATAGTTTTCGTTATGCCCGTTGGCAGGAAAAGCATGAGCGACGCGTTCGGTGACTTCGATGCCGTAACGCTCGAGCTGTGAAATCTTCTCGGGATTGTTGGTCATCAGCCGCACGCGCTTGATGCCCATGCGGGAAAGCATCGTCGCGGCCGGCGCGTAGATGCGCTCGTCGGCGTCGAAGCCCAGCTGTTCGTTGGCGTCGATCGTGTCGAAGCCGTCGTCTTGCAACTCGTAGGCGCGCAGCTTGTTGACCAGCCCGATGCCCCGCCCCTCCTGGGCCAGATAAAGCAGCACGCC
>CAYZQZ010000010.1:0-25098 GCA_964480235.1 uncultured Reyranella sp.
TCAAACGACGGCTTCTACTAACGTAATACCTGGACCACCTCGTGGGGGCCGATCAATGAGTGGCTCGGGGACTTTCGGACGTCATGGCAGGCGCAGCATCCTATTTGGCGGGACCGGCCTGTTCTTGGCCCCTGCGATTGTACGAGCCCAACCTCGTTCGAGCGGGGTCGCCCTTGTTTTGGGCAATTCGAAGTATAGATGGGAAGCACCATTGCCCAACGCAGTTCGCGACACAACGGACGTGGCGCGGCATTTTGAGGCTCTCGGACTTCGCACCGAACTACTGCAGGATGCTGGCCGCGCGACGACGCTCGCGGAGCTCGAGAAATTCAAGCGCACGGCGCGCGGCGAAAACCTTGCTGTCTTCTACTACGCAGGCCATGGCGCCTCATGGGATAAGGACACCTACATTGTTCCAGTCGACGCGGAGCTCGGTACGCCCGAAGCAGTGCGTGCCCTAGTTCCTGTAACAGCCGTCAGCGAAGCCGTCGGAGGAGCGACAAACAAATTTCTGGCATTCGACAATTGTCGGAACAATCCAGCCGACGGATGGCGACAGCGGGCGGCATCCGACTTGGCGAGAATAAACTCAGCTTCGCTCGCCGAAGCAGCGCTCCATGGGCCCAATACACTCATGGTGTTCTCCACTGCTCCAGGCCATGTGGCTCTCGATGGACCCGCGGGACAGAATAGTCCGTTTGCTGCGGCGCTTCTCAGGCAACTAGCCACACAGTCAGTGGACTTGACGTCGATGCCTGCCAAATTGCGACGTGATCTATTGATCGCGACCGAGGGTCAGCAGGTGCTATGGGATGTCAATACATTTACGGGGCCTCTGACCATTGGCAAGTTGGGGAGCCGGCAGCAATCGTCGGCTTCCGGCAGGTTGGAGGCAGCTACGTCTCCAGTCGTGGATAGAGGCCGTATTGTCGAGTTGCCTCATGCATATGAGTTCGCGCGCCAGAAGAACCTGCCACTGCCTCCGGGGCTCGTTGCGATACGTTCGGCCTCTGGTTCGCCTCACGATTCAAAGTGCGGTGCATTTCAATACAGCAACAGAGTTTTTGTAGGTCGGCAGGGTTCGCAACTCATCGGACAATCCATCGAGCCGTTCATTTTAGTGTTCATTTCGACGGCCGGTGCGGACATCGCGCGAATCGCTATTTCGGGGAGGTATCATGCTTCTGAAGAGGGCCCGGTCTGGCGTCTCCTGAATGCACGCCTTTCCGGGGACAGGATGGAGTGGGTCGACAATCGAAATGGACACTCTGCCAGCGACCAGATGAGATGGACCGATCCAAACACCGGGACATTCGCGGGGAACCCCCCTCAATACGGAGGCTTCTTCACACCATTCAATGGTCGGTTTACCCGGCTTGACTAAGGTCGGTACTTCCATCTCGCAGCCTTTGCGTGGGGGTAATGCCCATTCGTGTGCCGGCTCTGGTGGTTGCTTTTTTGCAGGTTTCCAAGCGGACGTGGATTCGCCAGCATTCTGCCTGTCAGGTAGACTGGCTGTGGGGACAGGAGGGAAACGGCCGCACTTTGGAGTGTGGTCATGGTCGTCAAACTCGTCCCGCTGCCATTCACTACGTTCGGCTCGATTGTCGATGCAGGCTGGCGCGTCGCCGTCCACTGTCCGGACTGCCACGTCACCGTGCCGATCGAGCTGGTTCCGGCCTGGCGTGGCAACGCTCTGCGCGGCTTGTGCGCCTTCCACGCCCGCTTCCGCTGCACCCGCCTCCGCTCGATCGCCAATGTGACCTGCGCGCGCTCAGGGCAAGTTCAGATCTCACCACCGGTGGCGCCTGCAGCCGGCGCCCGGTTCTGCACCCTGTGGTGCGGCGGCGTGCGGCACTGGCAAATTTACCCCGTGGTCCTGGGTGCGGGCCCTTTCCCGGCAATGGACGGCGATGAGCGGTTCTGCTGTCCCGGCTGTGGCGGCATCGTCCAGTGGAGTTGGCCTAGCGCGCCCCTGATCACGCCACACACCGGCCACCTGCTCGATCCTGCCGGCACGCGTGGCGGCAGCGGCCCTGCGTTCTAGGTGGCGATGGTGTGCTTGCCACACCCACGTTGAAACGGGCCGTGTCCGCAGGAGCCCCGAAAGCGGACATCCGCAGGACATCAGGCAACCGAAGCGAATGACCCAAAGCGGACTCGGCGAAGCCGCTCAAGCGATCCCTTCGTTAGCTGACGAGTGATTGGTCAGGCGGCGCGTGGTCATTCCGGCAACCCTGCTCACCGTAGGCTCACAAAGAAGATCTCGAACTAGTTCCGATGGCTTACGGGTAACGCAACGCCGGCAGCTGCGAAGGCTGTGCTAAGGTGCATGGAAGGCGTAAACTGATAGGTGGTGCTGGAGCCGAAGAAGCTGAAACCTCGCAAGGCTCCCTAGTTAGTGCCCATGGCTGGAAGCGTCCGCGGCACCGCCCACCAGAAAGAAGTGGGTCGCCACCGCGGATATTTAGTGAACTGCCGAAAACGTAGTTGTGATCGAGAGAAAGAAAGCGTGAGCGAGTGAAAATTCCTGAGAACAGCCTCAAGACTGTGGGCTTCGTGATGTGGCAAGACTTGGTGGCAAAGGAATATCGGCCCGCCGGTACGTTCTTTTTCTTTGGGCGTGACCCAATTAATGAGGAGCCCTTCGCCCGTCGAATGTGGGCGGTTACAGCCCGTCACGTAATAGATGGTCTTCGTGGGAATGGCGTGAAAGACATTTTCTTGCGCACGAATTCCAAGACAGACCACTCTGGCGCGCCGCCCATGAGGATAGAAAGCACGTCCATCGACAAATGGTATGCACATCCTACTGATACAACCATCGACGTCGCAATTTGCGAGATGGGGATTGCAGCCGAGGTCGATCAGCTCGTCATTCCCCGAAATCGGTCCATTACACCGGCAACTTGGGCATCACAGGAAGTAGGCCTTGGCGACGAAGTGTTCGTCGCCGGTCTGTTCCATCATCATTTCGGAAAACGAAGAAATATTCCGATTGTCCGTATTGGGAACCTCATTGCTCTTAATGAAGAGCGAGTGGAAACGCGGATGGGCGACATCGATGCTTACTTGATTGAATGTCGATCCATAGGAGGACTTAGTGGATCGCCAGTATTCCTAAATTTGGGCGTTTCGCGATCGATCGAAGGACAGGTTAAACATTCCACCACTGGCCAGCCCATCACCTACCTCTTGGGGCTAATGCACGGTCACTTTGATGTACCCGCAGATGAACTTGATTTGCCTAGTCCAAGCGAGAAATCCGATGCAGAGCGAATAAATGCTGGTGTGGGCATTGTAGTGCCCTGCAACAGCATTTTGGCCGTCATAGATGAATATGAACGGCAATATCCGGCAGCGTAAGGGACCTTATGATTCGATCTAGCGAGCGGCGAGTCCCAGCCAAGAAACTGATCAGCACGTGCCGCTACTTCCAAGCTTGGCACTTGACGGACATCGGAAAGTACCCGACCGAAGCCCGCCTTTAGCCCAAGAACCTACATCCCCGCTCAGCTCGATCTAAGCCTGATTACAGGGTCATGACCTGCCAACGCTTTTCCCCTCCGGCAACACAATCAGCGTGCCCTTGGTCGCGGGCTGCTGCAGCTTGAGCGCGTCGGCAGCGCTTCCATAGAGCCAGGCCTTGATGTCGGCGGCCGAGCGAAGCAGCACCGGCGAGGCCTTGGAATGGATCGGCTTCACGTCGGCGCTGGCCTCTGTGGTAAGGAACGAGAATAGGCGGTGCTTGCCCTCGTCCGGCGCCTTGATTGTGCCGTGGTCGCCGGTCCACTCGCGCCAGATCCCGGCGAAGAAGAACGGCAGACCATCGGCCCGCTTGAACCAGCGATTGATCACCGGCTTGGCCGTGTTCTGGTCAGGCTCGGCAAAGGCTGATGCCGGCACGATGCAGCGGCCGCCAGCGCTCTTATCCTTGCCGACCGTGACCTCGGTCCCGGCGAGCCACGATGTCCAGTGCCGCGACTCGGTGTTGCGCACGTTGGTGATGAAGCTCGGCCGGCCGATCTTGCCGTTCTTGCCGGGGAACACCGGCCCCGGCATGCCCCACTTCATCTTCTCGAGCCGCTCCTCGCCGTCCTGCACGATCACGACCGGCGCGGCATACTTCGGATAGACGCGGCCGTCGTCGTTGATGCCACGCTGCTCCTTCTCGAACAGCTTGGCCCAGTCCCGGCTGGCCAGCTTGTAGTGCTCGAGCAGCCCGCGAACTTCGTCGCGCGAGAGCTTGAAGGTGTAGAGGTTGCACATAGCGCGGAGTTATTGCTTTCGGCCGGATGTCTTGGCGGGGTCTGGCAAGCACTCGGCAAAAATGAGCGCTTTCGTCGCGATACCCGCCGAATCCTGCCCGGCAGTATATGCCGTGACCAGTTGACTGCCGCTAACGCTCGAAAGATAGCCGGCGCAGCGCACGGCCCTCGCGTGATTGCTTAGTCCTTCCATCAGCAGCAGTGTGGCGATGACGATTGCCCAAGGTACGTTCAGCTTTCGGAGTGCTTCCGCCACGAAGCTGCCAATCCGATTCCAATTCATGTCTAATCCCGATTACGTCGCGCAGTTCGCCGCATCCGAAACGGTGCGTTGGAAAGTCCAAATCTCCTCCGGTCGCTTCCCCAATGCTTCCCCGGTCTCAAGGCGAAGACGTCGTCAATTCTCTAAGTTATTGAAAACATTGGCGGACCCGGCGAGATTCGAACTCACGACCTCTGCCTTCGGAGGGCAGCGCTCTATCCAGCTGAGCTACGGGTCCGGCGCGGCGGAACATAGCGGAGGGGGCCTCCGCCTGCAATCCGTCGCCCCGAGGACCAGCCGGGAGGTCGACAATTTCATCAATCGAAGGAAGTTCGAACGTCCATCCAACGCGTACATCACACGATGGCAGTCGACTCCGCTAGAAGGTGGCGTTAACGATAAAAAGCGGGCCAGTATGACCGGGGTGCGACCACTAGCCAGTGTGAAGGGTGCCCAATTTTTCTGCCTCTCGCGACCTCAGGGTGCGGGCTACGGCTACCACTCAGGCCGAGAAAGTTTTGGAATTTGAAGCCTTTCAACCCGCGGGCAGAATTGTCAAACGAGGCCATCGGAGCTGGATTTCTTCTAGGACCTCACATGTCGCAGCAGGAAGATTATTCCAAGAGTTCAGGCTCACTTACGAAAATCCAATATCCCTCAGTGCCGCGAGTTGCAGGTGGGGTTCGCCAACGGCTTCTTCAGAGTCCGGTTCTCGTCTCCCAGTGATCGTGGCCGCCTGGTATGCGAGACCTGCATCCCGCCGTGCCGTCTCCGGCACTTGTCTACCGTCGCCTCGCTGATCCCATGCCGGCAGGGTCTGCCGGCTTTGCATCGGCATGATGCAGCAGCAGGATCCCGATGATCTGCCCTTTGCCAAATCGCGTCCGCTTCATGTCCGTTCTCCACAAACAGACCCTACCCTACTATGTGCTCTTTTCAGGGGAGCAGATCATGCTCAGGCGTGTAGTTCGTTCTTCCTTGCCATCTCGGGCTCCTTCCAGAGCGCAAAATAGCCGGATCTCCAATTCTCCAACCAAGATCGTTTCAGGGGTGCGGACCATTGTGATTGGCTTGCTCATTTGAGCGAAAAGTAAAAGTCGCCAACGGCTTGATCATAGAGAGCGGGCGTCTGCTCATGCCCGACACCCTTTGATAGACGGACGACTTCATTCCGCACATTGCGCAGCACGCGGTCCACAGGCACGCCGGGCTTGCGCATTTCATTGAGCAGGACGCGGGTGAACACGCCATTCTTGTCCTTGTCGGCGCCGCTCAGCTTGTCGAGTGCCTGCTGCCCGGCACCTGCGGAGAACATGATCATCTGGCCCGTGGCAGCGGTCGTTGGGGCGAGCCCGCGTCCGCCGATGGCGCGGCCCGACTGCTTGAACGGATTGTCGCGGCAGGCGTCGATGATCGCGAGGGCGAACTTCGTGCTCCTGGACTTCAAATCGTCCAGGACACGCTGCAATTCGATGGCTTCGTCTTTGACCTGATCTTCGTTGTCTGCCTGGACATCAACCGGCAACAGGTAATTGGCTGCACCCAGTTGCACGCCATGGCCGGCGAAGAAGAACAGCACCTCCTCGCCGCCCTCGAGCGTGCCGCGGAAATTGCGAATCGCCTGCTTGAACTTCTTTTCGTCGACGTCCCGATGCAACGAGACGGTGTATCCCAACTGCGTCAAGGTCGATGCAATGGCCGACGCATCCTCGCCAGCGTTGAGCAGGGGCGAAACGTTGCGATATTTGTCGTTGCCGATTACCAGCGCTCGCCGCACCGCCGTCTGGGACGTCGGTTGTATCTCCTGATTCTGATCATTGGCGCTGGTGGCAGATTGCAGAAGTTCGAGCTGCTTCTGCATTTTCTCGATGCGATCGAGCAAGGCTTGTTGCGTCGGGTCCGGCCCCTTCGAAGCGGTGACGGGGGCGGGAGCCGAGGCCGGAGCCGGAGCAGGTGCGGGGGCAGGGGAAGGCCCCGGGGCCGGCGCGGGCGGCTTTGCCTCGGCTGCGGGGCTCTTGCTCGCGGGAGCCACCTGCCGGTTGGCATCGAGGGCTTGGTTCGTGAAGTAGGTCTCGATGAAGCGCCTGTTGCCTGGCCCAAGACTGTCCATGCGCGCTCGACCGAGCTGGAAATACTCGTTGGCCTTCGCGGGGTCCTTCGCAACGCCGAGCCCGTCGAGATACATGCGGCCCAGGCCAACGGCCGCGTTGATGTTCCCGCCGTTGATCGCCTCATTGTATAACCTGATGGCCTGCGCGTAATTGACCGGCGTACCAATCCCGTCGCGATGGAAATACCCGAGAGTGTCGGCTGCAGCGGGCAGCCCCATCTCGTGGGCGCGCTTGGCCAGCTGGAATGCGCGGGCCTTGTCTTCAGGCACGGTCTTGCCGCCCCGCGCCAGAATATTGGCGAGCCACACCATGCAATCGCGCTGATTGACCCGCACGCCGGCCTCGGCCCACCTGGCTGCTTCGTCCAGGTCCACGGGAATGCCCATGCCCACGTAGTACATCATGGCAAGGTTTGCATAGGCGACAGGGGCGGGGTTGTTGACGTTGGGCTCGACGGCCCGCTTGAACGCAGCGATCGCGGCGGCGGGATCCCGACGAACGCCCATTCCGTCACGATTGAGCAGCCCGACGATGTTCCAGCCACCCCCGTCATTCTGCTCACTGGCCTTGCGCGCCCATTGCAGTGCCAGCTCGCCATTCTTCTCGACGCCATCCCCCAGACGATAGAGGTCGGCCAGGTTCGCCATCGCGAGGACGTTCCCCTTGTCGGCCGCCGTACGGTAGTTCTTGGCGGCCTCCGCAGCATCTCGCTGAACGCCCTGGCCAAAGCGATACATGTTGCCCAGATTGTTGAAGGCGTACGGGTTGCCCTTGCTGGCCGACAGCTTGAACAGTCGCAGCGCTTCGACGTAATCGACGGGGACACCGAGGCCGCTCCTGTAGCTGTCGCCCAGCATTTCCTCGCAGTACATCTGACCCTGCGCCGCGCATTTCTTCAGGATATCCACGGAAGCGGGCAGATTGCGCTCGACGCCTCGGCCGTACTTGTAAAGTTGCGCCATCCACATCTGGCAATTCTTCTCGCCAGCCTCCGCATCTGCCTTGCAGGCGCGAAGCACAGCCGGCCAATCCTTGCTCTTGGACGCCTGCTCGGCGGCACGGAAGTCGGCGTGCGCAGCCCATGAGGACGCAAGGAGCAGAGCCGCAGCCAGAAGGGCGGCACGCAGGCACGCGCGGGAGAGGGTCGCCAAATCCATGGATTCCGAGGTCGACAACATGAGCTCCGAGAGTGTCTCCCAAACTACCACTGCGCGTGTTCGCGAGAAAGCGACCGGCCGGCACCCGTTCTCGATCGGCCTGGCGACTTCGTGCAGGTGAAGGCGAAGCGAGCGGCTGTTCCGCTCTTCAAACCAGCCGCGTGGGTGGCGCTGGATGCCTATCCCCTGATACCACTGTCGCCAGCATTAACCTGCTCCCCCCGACGATGGTCGCTCATGAATAGAGTGTTGGTATCGATCCTGCTGCCTCTCGCAGTTCTTTGTGCGTGCGCAAGCGCCTTCGGTCCGGCGGACGTCGACTACTTTCAGCCGCCGATCGTGTCCCTCAAGGCGCCCGCCACGCCGCTTCGGGGATCGTGGAACCTCTTCAACAACACGACGAGGGTCGGCCTCGCCGAGATGAAGCCGATCGTGCCCGCATATTCCGGGCCCGGTGCATTGCTGGCGAGCTGGAACCCGCATCCCGGCGGCGTGCGGGAGCGGGTCACGTTCGTCGTCACGCACGGCGGGCATGGGCTCGTCCCGACGAACTTCGCGACGGCGCTCTGGCTGCGGGATGCACTGCAGGCAAACGTACTGATCCTCGATGCCTACTGGAGTAGAGGCATCGAGGAAAACTGGCTGACCGGGACGCGCTTCGGTGCCTCGATGAGAGCCCTCGATGCGATCGCGGCGGGCCGCTGGCTGCGGGACACGCAGGGAACCGATCCCCGGAAGACGTACCTGATGGGAGACAGCCAGGGTGGGTGGACCGTCTTGCGGATGTTCACGAATGAGCCGTTCTGGCAGGGCGAAGTGCGACAGCTCTATCAGGGCGGCATCGCGCTCTACCCGGTATGCAAGGAGAACGGGACCGCCCAGTATCCCCGCCTGGGTCCGTACATCGCCCCGGTCATCGTCTTCACCGGAGGAAAGGACACTGCGACACCGCCGGACGAGTGCCGCAAGGCCGTTTTCACCAAAGCACGCGAATGGGTCCACTATCCGGGCCAGACCCACGGCTGGGATGCGGCAAACCGGGGCGCGCATACGCCCGCAGTGGACGGGGAGTGCGGGCGCGCCATGAACGTGTACAACCAATTCTCCGTTTGTCGCAGCAACGCGACGACGAATGATATGCGCGGCAAGATCGAGGGCTTTGTTCGTCAAACCCAATCGCAATAGATCTCAGCTCTACCGGTTTTGCGCAGGCTCCTGGACGAGACCGTGCGCCGCCAGAAGCATGCCGGTTCCCGGCAATTTGCGGCGCGGCGCTCAAAGTTCGCGATCTCAGCTTCAAGTTTTGCCAGGGCGACCGCCGGACGTTGCTGAGATGCCCTTTCGATGATGCTCTTCCGCGGTCGCTTTAATGCTTTCGCTCCTTCAATCACTGAGCGAATTTCATCGATGACTTCATCGTCGAGCGCCGGCCTTACCTATCGCTTCAACAGGACGTCGAAGCCGCCCAGCGAGGTTACTAGCTCGCAAGTTTCAATATGGTGCAGGTCGGCGTTTCCCCCAGCTGTCACAAAAAGTACCGGCTTAACTTGAAACTTGAGGTTGGATGGCGCTGCGGCGACTTCCTTGAATCGGCGCAAAGTTTCGCTCTGATCGTCGAACAGGGCCATCCGGTACATCGGACACAGCATCACGACTTTGGCGCCGAGCCGTTTCCAGCCCCGCGCCGCGGCGAGCCATTTATCGGGATTGGCTTCATCGAAGCGCAGCCAGCCTTCCAGGCCGAACTTGGCCGAATCGCGCCCGAACGCCTTCATATGCTCGAACAGCAGGGCGATCTTGGGCTCGGCCACTTCGGGCGACATGATCGGCATGTAGCCGTCGCCGATGCGGGCCGCGCGCTTGATCACGGCGTCCGACGAACCGCCGAACCAGATGGGGATCGGCCGCTGCACCGGCGCCGGCAGCATGGTGACGTCGATCAGCGTGTGGAAGCGGCCGCGAAAGGTCACCCGGGGTTCGGTCCAGAGCTTGCGCATCCCCTCGATCTGCTCGGCCTGCCGCGCGCCGCGCGTTTTCCAGTCTTCGTTGGGGGCCTCGTATTCGACGTGGTTCCAGCCGACGCCCAGTCTAACGCGACCGCCGCTCAGGATGTCGACCTGGGCGGCCTGCTTGGCGACCACGCCGGTCTGGCGCTGCGGCAGGATCAGCACGCCACTCACCAGTTCGACCTTGTTCGTCACCGCGGCGATGAACGCCATGGTCGTGAAGGTCTCGTGGAAGGGATTGTGTTTGCTCTAGGTCGGCTTCCAGTCGCCGCGCGGGGCGGCGCCGAAGACGTGATCGGCAACCTCGACGCCGTCATAGCCGAGATCCTCGGCGGCCTGCGCCCAGTCGCGGATTCTTGCCGGATCGGTACCGATGTCGCGGGTCGGGAACAGGGCGTTCAGTCGCATCGCGTCCTCCGTCGGAAAATGAGTGTCAGACCTGACGCGCCTGACGCTTGTACGAGGCCGCCGCCCTTTCGATCAGGGTCTTGCGGTCGATCTTGTTGGTGCCGGCGAGCGGCAGTTCCGCGACGAACCAGACGGCGCGCGGATGGGCATAGGCCGGCCCGTTGTCGAGGGCGAAGCGGCGCAGCGCATCCTCGGTCGGCCCGGCGCCTGGCTTCGGGACCACGAAGGCGACCGGGAGCTGGTACTTGATCTCGTCGGCCACCGGCACGACGCAGACCTGCGCCACGTCCGGGTGCCGCCCCAGCAGCTTCTCGACTTCGCCGGGATAGACGTTCTCGCCGCCGCACTGGAACATGTCGTCGGCGCGCCCGACGAAGAAGACGAAGCCGTCCGCGTCACGGCGCATCACGTCGCCGGTGTCGTACCAGCCGTCGACCAGGCGCTTCCTGGTATCGGCCTCTCGGTTGAGATAGCCGGTCATGAGCGCCGGCGTCCTGATGTGCAGCACGCCCTCGGTCGCGCCGGTCTCGGCGCCACCCACGAATTTCACGTCGACATTCTTGCGCAGATACCCCAGCGAGCCCGGCGGCTTGGGGTTGCCGTCGGGATGCGGACCGAAGCCCAGCGGTCCCGATTCGGTGGTGCCCCAGCTATTGGCAGTCTCGGCATTGGGGAAGAGCCGGTGCATCTGCTCGAAGAACTCCGCCGTCGACGGCGCCGAGCCGGTGACCGCCGTCGTGACGCAGCTGAAGTCGGCTTTGGCGAGTTCCTCGGTCTCGCGCATCATCAAGGCGAGCATCGTCGGCACCGAGGTGATCATGTCGACCCGCTGGCGATCGATGGCCCGGATGTAGCCGCGCGGTGTGAAGGCCGTCATCAGCACGATGGTGCCGCCGTTGATCATCGCCATCTTGGCGCTGAACAGGCCGTTCATGTGGAACAGCGGCGCGGCGATCAGCACCTTTTTGCCTTCGATGCCCGGCCGCTGTTCGGGCGTGGCGCCGGTTGCCCAGATGTAGCCGCCGTGCGTCAGGGGAACACCTTTGGGCAGGCCGGTCGATCCCGACGTGTAGAGGATCATCGCTACTTCTTCGGGCTTCATCTCGACCGGTGTGAAGGCGCCGGGATCCACGAGCGTATCAAGCTGCTCGATCGCCACGGTCGGCACCAGGGCGCTGACCAGGGGGCTGCGTTCGGCGTCGGCGATCGCCAGTTTCACGACCGAATCCTTCATGATGTGCGCTACCGTCTCGCGCGGCAGCTTGTGATTGACGCATACCGAGACAAGGCCCGCCGCCATGGTTGCCATGTAGAGCACGAGATAGTCGGCAGAGTTGGCGGCCACGATCGCGACCGCTTCTCCACGCTTCAGGCCTCGCTTCAGCAGACCGCGCGCCAGGCCCGCGATCCGCGCCCGTGCCCCGCCATAGGAGAGGCGGCTGCGTTCGTCGCCGTCGGGCGACAATTCGACGATGAAGGGCCGGTCGTCAGGCGCCGTCGGATCAAGAATGGCGGCGAGATTGCTGATCGTCATGGTCGTCCACGCTATCGAGGTTTGGCCGTTCCACGGCGGAAGAACTGGGAGCCGCCGTAGGATTGATCGGTCGGCACGATTTCCATGAAGGTTACGTCCATGCGCTGTGGTGCTGCCAGCACGAACGACACCGCATCGGCGATGTCCTCGGGCATCAGGCTTTCGTATCCGTCATAGAAGCGGCGCCGTCCTTCCTCGCGGTCCTCCATCAGAGCAAGATGCGCGCCGGTCTCGACCCGGCCGGGGGCGATCTCGCTGACCCGTACGCCGCTGCCATGCAGGTCGAGCCGCAGGCTCTGGCTGAGATTGTGCAAGGCGGCCTTTGTCATGCCGTACACCGGCATGCCGGGGAACATCCAGGTACCGGCCATCGAACCCATGTTGACGATATGGCCCAGGCCGCGTGCCTTCATGCCGGGCACCACGGCGGCGAGGCAGTTGAGCGTGCCGTGGAGGTTTACGTCCATCAGGGCGGTCGTGTCGGCCGACGGAGTCTCCCAGGAAGCGTTCGAGCGAACGGCAGCCGAGGCGTTGTTGATCAGGATGTCGACCCGCAGACCGCCCAGCGCGGCCTGAACAGCGGCTCGATCGGCGATATCGAGAGCGAGCGGGGTGCAGCCGGTTTCTACAGCCAGCGCCTCGAGATCGCTCGCGGTGCGCGCGACGGCGTGCACGACAAGACCTCTCCGGCGCAGGCAGCGGACGATCTCGGCACCGATGCCTCGGCTGGCCCCGGTAACGACTGCAGATTGATATCGGTCAAGGGACATGGCGCACTCCTTTGCGTAAGATTGCCCAAAGCGAAGGCGTTCGAGGAGTCGTTCATGGCCAAACAGCTGCTTCCCGACGGGACCGAAGTCGCCGATTTCTACGTGCGAGCGGTCAAGACAGGGCCATTCGTGTTCGTGTCCGGCACGACCTCGCTCGACTCGAAGGGCCGGGTGCAGGGCAAGGATGCGGCCGCGCAGACCGCGATCACCATGCGCAAGATCGAGGCATCGCTGAAGCAGGCGGGAGCGAGGCTCGCCGATTTGACGCGCCTCACGATCTTCGTCACCGACATCCGGGACATGGGCGCGGTGTCGAAGGCGCTGGGCAAGGCACTGAAGGGCTCGGTGGTCGCATCGACCCTGGTCGCAGTCAGCGCGCTCGCGGTGCCGGGCCTGCTGGTCGAGATCGAATCGACGGCCGTGACGGCAAAATAGCAATCGAATCCGAGGCGAGAAAGCGATGAGCGAATTGCGCAGGAGATCCTTTGTCGGCGCCGGCGCCGCCGGTCTGGTGGCCGCAGTTGCGCCGGCGCAGGCGCAGGAAAGGGTGAAGTCGGGCACCGTCGAGATCGAGCAGGTGCAGGTGGCGTTTATCGGCAGCGGCAACCTCGGTGGTGGCACGCTGCATTTCCAGGGCAAGAGCTACCGGTTCACGGTCGGCGGCCTGGGGGTCGGCGGCTTCGGCGTCTCCAAGATGCAGGCCTTCGGCGACGTCTACAACCTCAAGGAACTGCGCCAGTTCGCCGGCGCCTATGCCCAGGGACGCTACGGCGCGGTTGCGGGCAACAAGAGCACCGGCGAGCTGTGGCTCGAGAATACCAATGGCGTGATCATCAGCCTGCGCGCCCGACGCACCGGACTTGCGGTGTCGCTGGGCGGCGATGCCGTGATCATCGATTTCAAGTGAGGGCGCACCCATGATTGCAGCAATCCGTGCCCTGTTCCTTTCGGCCCTCGTGGGGCCCGTGCTCGCCGCTGCCGTTCAGGCCCAGGACGAACCGCAGGTCTTCAACGCCTTTGCGATTGCGGTCGCCAACGGCACGATCGTCAAGGCGGCTGAGAAGGAGCTCATGGTCGTCGGCACGATCGCAGGTCCGCTGTTCGTCGAGACCGACGAGGGCCCGGTCGACAGCGGCAAGGTGGTGTGCGCCGCGTCGGTGCGGGTCCATCAGGAAACCTACAAGACCTCGGGCAGCGGTGCCTGTACCTTCACCGCCCAGGACGGGGCGACGTCATGGGGCGACTGGACCTGCGAGGGCTACCAGCTGGTCGGCTGCCGTGGCACGCTGAAACTCAACGGCGGGACCGGCCGGCTTGCCGGGGTTACGGGCGAAGGCACCATGATCTGGCGGCCCAGCGCCCACGACCTGATGAAACAGCTCGACGGAACCACCGTGCAGAACACCACGGGCATCGTCCTGTGGCGCGATTTCAAGATCGCGCGCAGGCCCTAAAGTATGGAATGATGGGACGGGGAGATACCGATCATGACCTTGAAGACGACCTTCCGGCTGGCCTTTGCCGCCGCCGCTGGCTTGGCCCTGATGGCCTGCGACAGGCCCGATGCGACCATGGGGCAGGACCCGGGCACCAGCTCGGATGCCAAGCAGGTGACTTGGACCGATGGCAAGCCGGCCTACGACCTGACCTGCGCCAACCCCGGCGGCTGCCAGCGGCGCGCCCAGGCGATCTGCAAGGGCAACAACTACCAGATCCTGAAGAGCGAAAACATGCCGGTCGCCGCGGGCATCGAGGTCTACAACGTCGGCAAGGCGGCGGCGACGATCCGCTGCGCCTGAGCAGGGTTGGCGGCGACGCGCCTCAGCGCGGGCGCCGGGCTCCCCAGAGCGCCGCGAGTTCGGGCTGAGACTGGCGCGCATCGGCGCCTGACGGCAATCGAGCCTGGTGGTTGCCGATCCAGACCACCACGTCGGTGGCGACCTTGGGGCCCTCCTTGTCGCGCAGCAGCAGGTGGTAACCGTCCTTGTAGAAGGCGAGCTTGGAATCGGCGCGGGGCGGCATCACTTCGATGGCCGACTTCACGGGGCCCGAAGGCACGATGCGGTCGCCCATCCCGTGCATCATGAGGTAGGGAACCGCGATCTTTTCGGCGGCGGCGCGGGCATCGTCCATCAATCCGACCACGCCGTAGCCCATGTCGAGCCGCGGCTGGCGCAGCATCATCGGATCATTGCGCAGTTTCTCGAGTGTCCGGGGATTGTCGGTTGGCTTGTAGTCGATCGAGGTCGGGCCGGCGGGCAGCCACGGGACTGTGTGGGCGAGCAGCCACAGGCCCGCGCTGAACAGCGGTCCGAACGTGTCGCGCGAGCGCAGGGCGGGCGCGGAGAGGATCAGCCCGTCGCATTCCAGGCCTCGCTCCGATGCGACCAGGGCGACCGCGCCCCCCATGCTCTCACCGGCGATATAGAGCGGCACGCCGGGATACTGCCGGCGCAGCAAGGTGGCGACGGCGTGCGCGTCGGCGACCAGAGTGTCGGTGCCTGCCCAGCGGCCGCGCGTCGGGCTGCCGCCGAAACCGCGCTGGTCGAAAGCGACTGTCTCGATGCCCGCCTTGGCCCAGATCTCCGCCGGCTCCTCGAAGGCGTTGCGGTAGTCGCCGAAGCCATGAAGGCCCAGCACGACCACCTTGGGAGAGGCGCCGTTGGCGTGCCATATCGCCAGCGGCAGGCGTGTCCCGTCGGCCGCGACAAAATGGTCGGCGGTCAGGGCGGGCGCCTGGCGGCTCTCGCCCTCCGGAATCACCGTCGGGGCACAAGCGGCGAGGGACGCGGCCGACATGACCGGAAGCGCCAGCGCGGCTATCATCCGCCGCCGATACAGGAGTGAAATCGTGACCGAGCCTTTCGAAACCATCACCGTCGATACCGACCGCGTCGCCTGCGACGGCGGTGGCGGCGCCCTGGGGCATCCCAAAGTCTACCTCAATCTCGGCAAGGAAGGGCGTGTGGAGTGTCCCTACTGCAGCCGCCTCTATGTTCTCCGCGAGGGCGCCAAGCCACATGAACATGCGCACTGAGTGAGGGCACGGCCATGAAGCAACTGGGCGAGGGCTGGAACTGGCGCGACCTGAAGGTCGGGGACAAGTTCATCACCTTCGGCCGCACCTTGTTCGAGTCCGACCTGCTGGCCTTCGTGACACTGTGCGGCTTCTCCGAGGAATTGTTCACCAATCGCGAGTACATCAAGACCCACGCGCCGATGCGCGGCGGCCATCCCTGCCCGGGAGCGCTGGTCTATTCGATGGCCGAGGGCCTGGTGATTCCGACCACGCTCCAGGGCACCGGGCTCGCCTTTCTGTCGATGGGATTCGACATCAAGGGTCCGACCTATGTCGGCGATACGATCCATGTCGAAATCGAGGTCACCGAGATCAAGCCGACCTCCAAGGACCCGCTGCGCGCGCTGGTCCGCACCACCAACCTGGTGAAGAACCAGAAGGGTGACACGGTGCTGGTCTACACGCCGCTGCGCATGATGCAGGGTCACTGACGTGGCGAAGGTCGCCCCAAAGGTGACAGTCGAGAAGGAAGGTGTCGTCACCGTCGTCTCGATCGACCGCTTCGCCGAGGCCCGCAATGCGGTCGATCCCGAGACGGCCGGACTGTTGCGCGAAGCGTTCCTGGCGTTCGACAAGGACGAGACGCAGTCGGTCGCGATCCTCACCGGCCGCGGCGGCTCCTTTTGCGCCGGCTTCGATCTCAAGGTTGCCGCCCAGCGCGCCGGCGCGGCGTTGCACGATCCGGCGGGCGAGGGCCCGATGGGCCCGACGCGGCTGCTGCTGTCCAAGCCGGCGATCGCCGCCATCGAGGGCTATGCCGTGGCAGGCGGGCTTGAACTCGCGCTGTGGTGCGACCTGCGTGTGGCATCCGAAAGCGCGAAGTTCGGGGTGTTCTGCCGGCGCTGGGGCGTGCCGCTGATCGACGGCGGTACGGTGCGCCTGCCGCGCCTGATCGGGCAGAGCCGCGCGCTGGACATGATCCTGACCGGCCGCGAGGTCGGCGCAAAGGAAGCGTTCGACTGGGGGCTGGCCAACCGGCTGGTGCCCGAGGGCCAGGCGCTCGCCGAGGCCAGGGCGTTGGCGGGCGTGATCTCGAAATTCCCGCAGCTCTGCATGCGCTCGGATCGCCGCTCTTCCTATGAGCAATGGAGCCTCGACCTGCGCGCGGCACTGACCAACGAAGGCCGGCTCGGCCTTCCGGCGCTGGAAGCGGAATCGCGCAACGGCGCGGCCCGCTTCGCCTCGGGCAAGGGCCGCGGCGGCGACTTTGGGAATATCTGAGGGCCAATCATCGATGCCAGCACTGCCGACCGACGAGGACATCGCGCGCTACCGCGCTGACGGAGCCATCTGCCTGCGAGGTGCGTTCTCGGCCGAATGGATCGAACGCCTGCGCGGCGCGGTCGACGACGACATCGCGGCACCCGGTCCGATGATGCGTCTCAATACGCCGCAAGGTGCCCCCGGTAGGTTCTTCGTCGACTTTCAGCTCTGGCAGCGTCACAAGGCGGCGCGGGATTTTGTCTACGACTCGCCCGCCGCCGAAATCGCGCGGCGGCTGATGGGCGCCCGCGAGGTCGTCTACTACCACGACCATCTTCTGGTGAAGGAGCCGGGCACGCGCGAGCGCACCCCGTGGCATCACGATCAACCCTACTATCCGATCGACGGCGAGCAGATCGTCTCGCTGTGGCTGCCGCTCGATCCCGTCGATCGTGCCACCTGCGTCGAATACGTGAAGGGATCGCACCGCTGGGGCCGCTGGTTCCAGCCCAAATTCTTCCGCCAGGGCGGCGTCGACCTGCAGGTCCAGGACGCGCGTTTCGAGCCTCTTCCCGACCTCGATGCCGAACGGGATGCCCATGAGTTCCTGGCGTGGGACATGGATCCGGGCGATGTCATCGCCTTCCATGCGCTCACCCTGCACGGCGCCTCGGGCAACCTCTCGTCCGTCCGACGCCGGCGTGCCTGGGCAACCCGCTGGTGCGGCGAAGACGCCCGCTACGCCGCCCGGGTCGGCCAGATCTCGCCGCCGATCGAAGGACACGGCCTGAAACCGGGCGACCGACTGGAATGCGCGACCTTCCCGAAGGTCCTGGGCTGACGGCGGAAGGGCTGCGCAAACTGCGCCAACTGCGCCAACCCCGGGTTACGGGACGCCCGCGGCGGTTCTATAGTCACTCCATGGAAAAGGACCCGCTCGACGTCGCGCTCGACATCAAGCGCGGCTTTGCGCGCATCGTTGCGAGCCGGGACCGGCCGGCCGGGATCTCGATGCCGACTACTTGATCGGCGTCGCGGTGTGGTGGTTTGTGGCCTTCGCGGCGGGCTCGATCGCCGGCTTTTCCGTCTGGCCGGCCGCGATCGTGGCGTCTCTCGCGTGCTGGTTCTGGCCGGTCATCCTGCTGTTCGACCGAGGCGACCGCCGCTAGCTACGGAACTTCCGAGGGCTGGGTTAGCGTCCTTGCTGCGCGGCAAGGGCTCCCAACCAGATCGCGACGGCCACCGCGCCACCATCGGGAACACCAAGAACCCGGTCACCGAGATAGCTGGCGCGGCCAAGTCGCGGCCTCATCTGTGCGGTGCTCGCGGCGCCGTTCTGGGCGGCCTGGGCTGCGCGCTTCAGGATGTGCTCGGTTGGCGCCGAAGCCTGTGCGTCGTCGAGCATCGACTGGGCGGCCGGCGCAAGCGCATCGACCATGGTCCGGTCGCCCGCTCGAGCGCCGCCCAGCGCGCTGACCGCCTCCGTTGCCGCCTTGAAGGCCCGTGCCCAGTCGAGCGCAGCCGGCGCGCGCGGCAGGCTGCGCGAGGCGCGCAGCAGTGCGGTGGCATAGAAAGGCCCAGAGCTGCCGCCGACTGTCCGGCGCAAGCGATCAGCCATTGCAGCGAGGAGCGGCGCGGGTTGTGACCAGGACTGGGCCGCGAGCGCGCGCAGGGCTTCGGCGGCGCGCACCATGCTGGCACCGAGATCGCCGTCGCCTGCTCGGGCGTCGAGATCGGTCAGTTGTGCCTCGGCCCCTTCCAGTGCCGACGCCACCGCGATCAGTGCCGCGCTGAGCCGCGGGTCGGCTGGACCGACTGTGGCGGCCTGCGCGGCAGTCGGGCCAATGGGCGACGCCACCGTGCGGCGCGGGGCGAGGCGTCCCGACGCCTTTTCCGGCGCCGATCCGGGCCAGGCCGGTGCTGTCGTCGGGGCATCGAGCAGGGCCAGCCGCTCGTCGTCGACACGCAGCAGCGACAGCGACATGCCGGGCATCTCGAGCGCGCTCAGGAATGTGCCGGACCAGGCCCGCTCGACCATCAGGCCGCGACCGCGCAACTGGGCGATCGCCTGGCGCGTCACGATGGCGAGTTCCATCGGTGGCGTGCCGCCCAACCCGTTGACCAGCAGCGCGACCCGGTCGCCCGAGGCAAGGCCGCGATCCGAGACGATCGTGCCCAGCAGTCGCTCGACCAGCGCGTCGACCGGCGTCATCGCCGCGCGCTCGACGCCGGGCTCGCCATGAATGCCGAGGCCCAGTTCGATTTCGCCGTCGCCGAGCGTGAAGCCCGGCCGTCCCGCTGCCGGGACGGTACATGCTCCGAGCGCCACGCCCATGGTGCCGAGATCGGCCGCCACCGCGCGCGCAAGCCGTGCCACTTCGGCCAGTGGCTGGCCGGCGTGGGCGGCGGCACCCGCGATCTTGTGCACCAGGACCGTCCCCGCGATGCCCCGGCGGCGATCGGCAGGCACGCGGTCGCGCAGGGCGACGTCATCGGCGACAACGACCTCCTCGACAGTGATGCCGTCGGCCCGCGCGAGCTCCGCCGCGAGCCCGAAGTTCAGCCGGTCGCCGGTGTAGTTCTTCACGATCAGCAGCGCGCCGGCCGGTCCGGCAGTGGCCCGAATCGCCGCCAGCACTGCATCGACGCTCGGCGAGGCGAAGACTTCGCCCGCGACCGCTGCTGTCAGCATGCCGTTTCCGACATAGCCGGCGTGGGCAGGCTCGTGGCCCGAGCCGCCGCCCGACAGCAGGGCCACCGGCCGGGAGGCGGCTGCAGGCAGACCGGCCTGAACGATCACGGTCTCGTCGTCGAGCAAGGCAAGGCCGGAATGAAGGTCGGCAAGTCCTTCCAGCATCTCACGCACGACGGTGCGCGGCGCGTTGATCAGCTTTTTCATGGCCTGTGATCTAGGGGACGAGCACAGCTTTCCCGACCACCGTGCGCTGCTCGATCAATTTGAACGCCTCGACCCAGTCGCCGAGGTCGAAGCTGCCGGCGATGGTGGCCTTGAGCTTGCCCTCGGTGAACCAGCGCATCAGCTGCTTCTGGGCATCGGCCACCATGGCGCGGCGCTTGGCGAGGGCGGCCGCCTCCTTGGGCGACGGCTCGCCCTTTCCGCCCCAGCCGTTCCAGTAGCCGTAATAGAAGCCGATCACGGTGACGTTCTTGACCAGCAGGATGTTGGCCGGGATTTGCGGGATCGTGCCGCTGGCGAAGCCCATCGGGATCAGCCGCCCTTCCGGCGCGATGCAACGCAGCGAGACGTCGAATGCCGAGCCGCCGACCGGATCGTAGATCACGTCTGCGCCGCGGCCGCCGGTGATTTCCAGCACACGTGCCCGCAGGTCTTCCTTGCGGTAGTCGATCAGGTGATCGGCGCCGGCTTCCTTCGCAGCCTCGAGCTTGTCGGCACCGCCGGCCGAGGCGATCACGACCGCGCCCATCGCCTTGCCGACCTCGATGCCCGTCAGGCCCGAGCCCCCGCCGGCGCCGTGCACCAGCAGGACTTCGCCGGGCTTCATATCGGCCTTCCATTTCAGCGCGCCGTAAGCGGTCGGGTAGAGCGTCGGGAAGTTCGTCGCCTGGGCATAGGGCATGATCTCAGGGATCGCGATGACATTGGCCGCGATCGCCACGGCATACTCGGCGAAGCCGCCCTGGGAGACGCCTGTCGTGACGCGCTGGCCGACCTTCACGTTGGTCACGCCGGGCCCGATCTCGGCAACATGGCCCGCGATCTCGTTGCCGGGCACATAGGGAAGCGGCGGCTTGTTCTGGTGCTTGCCCTGTACGCCCAACAAGGCGGCGAAGCTCACACCCGTGGCCCCGACCCGAATCAGCACCTCGCCGGCCTTGGGTTTCGGCGTGGGAACGTCCTCGATCTTCAAGGTGTCGATCGGGCCGTAGGCGTGACAGACCAGAGCGCGCATTTCTACCTCTTGGCCTCAGTGGCCTTGAATGCCCCGTGACGGCCCTCGCCCTGGGCGAAGCGGGCGGCGCCCTTCTGCGATTCCTGCCGGCGGGCGGCGAGCGACAGTTCCATTTCGCGCCGGATCGCGGCGGCCTGGTCGCGGTCGAAACTCTCATAGGCAGACTGCCGGTCCGACGTCATGGCGATCGGCGGAAAGCCCGCGATCTGGCGGGCGAGCTTCCGGGCCTCCGTCAGCGTCGTGCCCCTCGCGACCTTCCGGGTGGCGAGGCCGATGGCGATTGCCTCGTCGGCACCGACGGCGCGGCCGGTCAGCAGCATATCCATCGCGCGGCCCTGTCCCACGACCCGGGGCAGGCGCACCGTGGTGCCGTCGCTCATCGGCACGCCCCAGCGGCGTGAGAACACCCCGAACGTCGCGGTCTCATCGACGATCCGGATGTCGCAGAACAGCGCCACGCCCAGACCGCCGGCACAGGCATGGCCTTCGATGGCGGCGATCACCGGTTTGGTGAGGGGATGGCGCAGCGGGCCGTCGTCGCTGCCGGCCCACGGAAAATAGTCGGTACCCGATCCCAATTCCTTGAGGTCGGCGCCGGCGCAAAAGGCGCCGCCGGCACCGGTCAGTACCGCAACCTGCGCCTCGGGGTCGGCCTCGAATCCCCTCAGCGCCACGGCGAGGCCATGTGCTGCCTCGTTGTCGAGGGCGTTCTTCGACTTCGGCCGGTTGATCACGATGGTCGTGACCGGCCCGTCGCGCTCGACGAGGATCTTGTCGGTGGTCGTCGCCAATCAACACCTTGATTCGTTCTGCACCCTGCAGCGCTAAACACCGCCGCCTACAGTGCTACCGCACTGTAGCCAACTCGTCTTCCAATTGCGCGTTCGACCGCAGCGGCGTGCGGAAGTACCACCAGTTCTTCTCGGCGGTCCACTTTTCCTTCCGGGCCGTCCCGCTGCCCCAGACGCAGCGCCGGAAAACCTTGGTCGCGGCCGTAAAGGTCTTGTCGGCATCTTCCAGCTTCTGCGCCAGATCCCCCAGGTCCTCTGGCCCGAACATCGGCAGCGCTTCGAGGATCAGCTCGCGCACGTCGACGTCGTTCAGCCAGTTGTCGAGGTCGAATGTATAGTTCTTGCGCGCGAGATCGGTGGCGAAGCTCGACCACTGCTCGATCAGGTCCCGCAGTTCGCCGACGTCGGGCGGGGAGGGCGGCGGCGGCTTCATCCTCTGTCTCGCTCGGCCTGGCGACGGAAATAGCGCTCGCCGTCGTTGGGCTTGAAGAAGGTGCGGATGGTACGGTCGGGATTGACCGCGATGAAGGCGCCGGTGTCGCGGTCGAAACGGGTGATCACGCCGTCCTTGCGGATCGCCTCGAGCACCGGGCCTCCGGCCGCGACGTCGCGCAGCGCCTGCGCCATCGCGAGATACTGCTGCTTGGTGACCGTGCCGAACTCGTGGCCGTGCTTCTCGTAGTGTTCATCGAGCCCACGGGCGCTGGCGAAGCCGACCGAATCGCGCAGCTGCGACTGTGCGCCCGCCGCCGGCGCGGCAGCCGGGATGCGCACATTGCGGTCGCCGATCTGCGACCAGTACATGAACATCGAGACCGCGATCAGCGCCGTCAGCAGCAGGCTGAAGCGCGAGCCGCCCATCCAACCCTTCATGCGCCTATTGTGCGCCGCCCTTGATCCACCGCGCAATCGTGCGGCGTTCCTCGTCGGTGATGTGGGTCAGGTTGCCGGGGGGCATGACTCGGGTGATCCAGACCTGCTGGTTGATCATCGCCGCCCGTGCGCGGACCTCCTCGCGCGTGTCGAACACCACGCCCTTGGGCGGCGCCACGAACCCTTCCTGCGTCGGTTTCGTTGCGTGGCAGGACTGGCAGCGCGCCTTGACGATCGGCTCGACCTCGGCCCAGCTCGCGGGCGGCCCGATATCGGATGCCGGCCTCGGCAGGGCGGCGAGTGCGGTGATTGCCAGCACCACCAGTCCGGCTGCCAGCACCAGCGGGTTGGCGTTGCCCTTGTGACGCTGCACGAACCACACCCGGATCAGCGCTCCCGCTACCGAGATCAGGATCAGCAGGATCCAGTTCCACTCGTGGCCGTAGAGGCCGGCATAGTGGTTGCTGATCATGGTGAACAGCACCGGCAGGGTGAAATAGGTGTTGTGCACCGAGCGCTGGCGCCCCATCAGCCCGAATTTCGGATCGGGCGTGCGGCCTTCCTGCTTGGCCTTCACCAGCTCGCGCTGGCCGGGGATGATCACGAAGTAGACATTGAGCGCCATGATGACGCCCAGCATGCCGCCGAAGTGAATGTAGGCGCCGCGGCCGGAGAAGATGTGGCAGAGCGCCCACGCCGCCACCGCGCAGTAGAGGAACAGCAGCCCGCCCAGCACGAGATCGTCGTTGCCGAAGGCCGAACGGCAGAGCCAGTCGTAGAACAGCCAGCCGACGACCAGGAAGGCGAGGCCGATCGCGACCGCTTGCCCCTGCGAGAGCGCCATCACCGAGGGATCGATCAGCGCGACTTCGGCGCCATGGTAGTAGACCAGGCAGAGCAGCAGAAAGCCGGTGATCAGGGTGGTGTAGGCCTCCCACATGAACCAGTGCAGTTCGGGCGGCAGCTTCTCGGGGGCGAGCTTGAATTTCTTGGCGGTGTAGAAGCCGCCGCCATGGACGGCCCAGACCTCGCCGCCGATGCCCTTGGCGGCGTCGGCCGGGTCGAGCGGGGCGTGCAGGTGATTGTCCAGCCAGATGAAGTAGAACGACGCGCCGACCCAGGCGATACCCACGATCAAATGGGCCCAGCGCAGCAGCAGATTGAGCCAGTCGGTCAGAAAAGCGGCGTCCACGCTTCCTAACTAACCGGCAAGCGTCCGCCGAACAACTCCGCGGTGATGTCGCAGCCGGGACCCCGCCCTACGCCCGCAATCTGGCCGTCCGCTCGACATCGACGCTGCGGCCATCGCCGGCGATCGCCACGCCATAGTCGCGTTCGGCTGCGGCATTGCTCACGATGCCGTCGCGCACGTCGCGCAGCACGCGGGCCGGGTCGCGCGTCCTGGGGTCGCCGAAGCCGCCGCCGCCGGGCGACAGGCTGCGGTAGGTCGCGGGCCCGAAACGATGGACGCCGTACTTCCAGCCGTCGATGTGCTTGCCGCCGTCGGCTTGCGGGGTGGCGAGCGTGAGCATGACCTCGCCGCCGACTCCGGCCTTGCCGCCCTGGGCGCCGAAGCTCGACGGCGTGCCCACGCCTTCGCCGCGATAGGCGTAGTCGGCCGGGGTCGCGATCTCGACCTCGTAGTCGGCGCCAGCGCCGCCGCGGAACCGCCCGGGGCCCGCCGAGTCGCAACGCAGTTCCTGGCGCCTGAAATGCACCGGATAGAGCTGCTCGTAGACTTCGAGGTTGGGCAGGGTCAGTCCGCCAAGGGTGATCAGGTGGCCGATCAGATGGAAGCCGTCGCGGCCCTCGACGCCGCCGCCTGCAGGCGCGCCGGCCCACTGGAACATCACGTACCGGCTGCCGTCGGGCTGAAGTCCCGCGGTGACGGCGTGCACCGCCTTGGACCAGCCGGCCGAGGCGCGCTCGGGCAGAGCCTCGCCGAGCGCCTTCCACATCACGTGCACGATCTCGTGCGCCACGAACACGGTGTTCATGGTCATCGGCGCCGGCGGCCGCGGATTGACGATGCTGCCCTCAGGCAAGCGGATCTCGACATGCCGGAAGGTGCCCTCGTTGCGCGGCAGGTCGGGCTCGAAGAAGGAGGCCAGCGCCATGTAGACCGCGGAGTACGAGTTCGCGACCGAGCTGTTCTTGAAGCCTTTCACCTGGCCGGTCGTGCCGGCGAAGTCGACGATCAGCTTGCCGTTCTCGACGGCGAGCGCGACCACGATCTTGCCGTCGATCGGCTCGAAGCAGTCGTTGTCGATGCGCTCCTCGGCGCGCCAGACGCCGTGCGCCAGTCTCTCGATGCAGGGCCGGAAGCGGCGATCGGCGTGATCGAGGACCGCCTCGAAGAAGGCCGGCGCCTTGTCCACACCAAGCTCCTCGATCAGCAGCACCAGACGCTCCATGCCGATGCGCGTCGAGCCGATCATGGCACGCAGGTCGCCGTCCAATGCCTCGGGCAGGCGCGTGTTCAGCATCAGGAGCTGCCACAGATCGTCGCGCGTCTTGCCGCTCTCGATCAGCTTGAGGACCGGCAGCCGGATACCCTCGTGGAAGATCTCGGTGGCGGCGGAGTTGTAGGTGCCGGCCGCGCCGCCGCCGATGTCGGCCTGGTGGGCGCGGTTGCAGGCGAAGGCCATGCGCCTGCCGCCGGCAAACACCGGCCGCGCGATCACCCAGTCGGGCAGGTGATTGC
>CAYZQZ010000011.1:0-25081 GCA_964480235.1 uncultured Reyranella sp.
CGATCAATGGCGTCACCATCGCCGTACCGCTTGCCGTGCGCGCCGTCACGCTGATGCATGTCCGCCATGGCCAGTTGCGCTGGGAAGCACTGGTGGCGCCGGCGGAGCGGCTGGCGCGGGTCGGTATTCCAGTTTCGCGGGCCCTGGCGCGAGATCTGCAGGATGGCGCGCGCTCGCTGGGCGCGGACTCCGAGGCGCGGCGCATCTATGGTCGCGGCAGCGGCACTGCCGTCACAGAAGGCGACAACTGGGTGCAACTCGATCTCGCCTCGACCCTCGGCATCCTGCGCCAGCGCGGCGGCGCTGATTTTTTCGCCGGCACATTTGCCCGGACCCTGTCGGATCAGGTCTCGCGCATGGGCGGCAGTCTTACGCTCGAGTCTCTGCGCAACGCGGTTCCCATGGCTGGTCCGCCGATGAGCCAGGACTATCGCGGCTTCAAGGTCTATGTCGCACCGTCTCCGATGGCGGGCGCGCGCGCGCTGGCGGGTTGGGACGGCCAACCCGAGGGCGCCACGGTCGTTTCCACCACGTCAGAGGGCATCTCCGGGTTCGTTGCCGTGGATTCGAAAGGTGGCGCCGCAGCCTGCACCCTATCGATGGGCCAGTTGTTCGGCGCGCGCATGATTGTGCCGGGGACCGGCATGCTGCTCGGGACCGTGAGTTCGACCAGCAGCGCCGTCAGCCCGCTGGTGATCGGCAACCCGGGCAACGCCGAATTCCGCTTCGTCGGCGCGGGCGGCGGTTCGCCCGAAGCGGCGTATGCCACGGGTGCGATCGCCCGTGCCTCGATCCGCGACGGCAAGAGCGTCGGCGAGGCATTGGCCGCGCGCGGCGGTCGTGGCGGCTGGGTGAATGCGATCGCCTGCCCCGAAGGCATTCGTGGCGGCGGCTATCTCTGCCGCAGCGCGATTGATCCCGCCGGCTCGGGCATGGCCCTCGTCGCCCCGGTCAAATAGCGCTTCACATGTCGGGCAAGATTTCGCGCCGGGCGGCCGGCGTCGATCCGTTCATCGTCATGGACGTGATGGCGGCCGCTGCCGAGAAGGAAGCCGCGGGCGACACCGTCATTCATCTCGAGGTGGGCCAGCCCAGCACTCCTGCGCCGAAGGGTGCACTGGCGGCGGCGCACGCCGCGCTCGATTCCGATCGCATCGGCTATGTGGCGGCACTTGGCATGCCGGCACTCCGGGAACGCATCGCCCGGCACTATCGCGACGTCTACCGGGTCGAGGTGTCGGCCGAGCGGGTGATCGTGACGACCGGCTCGTCGGGCGGCTTCCCGCTCGCATTTCTGGCGAGCTTTGACGTGGGCGACCGAGTGGCGCTCGCCGCTCCGGGCTATCCGGCGTACCGCAACATCCTGGTGGCGCTCAATCTCGAGCCGGTGGATCTGCCAACCTCGGCTGCCGACAATTTCCAGCCCACGGTCGCCGCTCTGGAGAAGGCGGGTAAGATCGACGGCCTGATCGTCGCCAGCCCGTCCAATCCCACCGGAACGATGGTAGGCCATGCGGAGATGAAGGAACTGGCGCACTGGTGCGATCGCCATGGCGTGCGGCTGATCTCCGACGAGATCTATCACGGAATCGTCTACGAAGGCGACACGGTCTCGGCAGTCGAGGTCACGGACCAGGCGATCGTGATCAACAGCTTTTCGAAATACTTCTCTATGACCGGCTGGCGCGTCGGCTGGATGGTGGTGCCGCAGGACCTGGTGCGGCCGATCGAGCGGCTGGCACAGAACTTCTTTATCTCGGTGCCTACGCTAAGCCAGTACGTGGCGCTGGCGGCGTTCGATTGCCGCGAGGAACTCGACGGTCACGTCCGGCGCTACAAGACCAATCGCGATCTGCTGCTGAAGGGATTGCCTGAGGCGGGATTGAAAACCTTCGCGCCGGCCGAAGGCGCGTTCTACCTCTATGCCGACGTCAATCACCTCACCAACGACAGCCGCGACTTCTGCAGCCGCATGCTGAAGGAGGCCGGCGTGGCGACCACGCCCGGTGTCGACTTCGACCGCGCGCGCGGCGCCGGCACCCTGCGCATTTCCTTTGCCGGTTCGACTGCCGAGATGGAAGAGGCGGTACGACGTCTCAAGGCCTGGAGGCGAGCATGAGATTGTTCATCGCTGCCGCCATTGCCGTGATGCTCGCCGGACCGGCGGCAGCGCAAGGCGGCCCCAGCTTCGATTGTGCTCGCGCATCGACGGCTGTGGAGAAGATGATCTGCCGAGATGCCGGTCTGGCCGCCGCGGACCGCGCGATGGCGGAGGCCTACAAGCAGTTGTTCGACAAGCTTGCCGGTCCGGCACGCGAGCAACTGCAGCAGGACCAGGCGCGCTGGCTGGCGGCGCGCAATCAGGTCTGCAGCGACGGCGGGACCAGAACAGACATCTGCCTCAAGAACCGGATCGAGAACCGGACCTCCAACCTGCGGGCTCTGGCGGTCGGCGCCTATCCGCTCATCAGCCAGCAGACGATCATCAAAGCCGGGAAGGTGAGGGCGGCGTCCTTCCACATCGACGCGAGCTACCCTCAGTTCGACGGCAAGTCGGCGGACTTCACGACGGCCAACCGCTACTTCGCCGACCGTGCCCGGGTGGGGCTGGCCGATGCGGTGCCCAACGCAGACGAATTCGCCGAGCGGCCGCAGAGCTGGGGCTACGACCAGAGCTACCTCCTGTTCCGTCCCGGCCCCGACGCGGTGGCGGTTGCCACGACCTACTACCGTTTCACCGGCGGAGCGCACGGCTACGGTGCCACGGAGGGCGCGCTGGTCGATCTGCGCAGCGGCAGGCTGCTCGGACCTGCCGACCTCTTTGCGCCGGACGGCCGGTGGCTGGCCAGTCTGCGCGACTGGGTGGCCGCCGACCTGAAGAAGCAGTTCGTCGAGCGGCCGGGCTTCGACGATGCGCTCGCACCCCAGAAACTGGAAGAGATGCTGCGCGAGCCCGAGCGCTACCTCTGGCACACCGATGCCCTCGCGATCATATTCAATCAGACCGATGTCGCGGCCTATGTGATGGGCCCCTATGTCGTGCGCCTCACCTACGCCCAGCTCGCGCCGCTGCTGCGGCCCGATGCGCCGATCGGGAAGTAGTCCAGAATTACTCGACGCAAACTTCTTGTCATCCTGAGCAAAGCGAAGGATCTGGCGCGGTAACAGGGCCTTCGATGAGCCCTTAGGTCCTTCGCTTCGCTCTGGACGAAAAAGCTTCGAAGGCGGTGATGCGTCTAATGCAGCTTCCGCCGGTCCCTCGGTGGCGTCGTCTGCGGGGTTGGCACGGTGCGTGTGCGTTCGATCGAAGGCACCGGGCCGGAATGATGGCCGACCATGTGCCAGCCGTCGCTCAGGCGCACGAAGGTGTTGGTCGCCATGAGCTGGACGTTATGCAGGACCTCGCGGCACACCACTGTCGCGAGGCCATTGCGGCCGATCACCCACTCGTCGGTGCAGCGCACCGAGGGCGCCTCGGGGTGTTTCAGGATGCCGCGCCAGCTCGCCAGGATTTCGCTGCGCTCGTGCAGTGGTCCCTGGCCCGGATGCAGGCAGACCATGGCACCGGTCGGCGCCCACAACGCCTCCATGGCGTCCACATCCCGGTCGTTGAACGCCCGGTAGAAGGCGCGATTGGCCGCCAACACGGCTTCCCGTTCTTCTTCGTCGAATTCCGCCAGAAGGGGCGGCGGGCGTGGCGATCGGCGAGGCATCTTCGACCCTCGAAACTCACTAGTTGCGGAGCTTAGAATTAGCCGACACAGATGAAGCGTCCAACCCGGATCGCACATGTCCATTCCCAAGCTCGAATTCCCGCCCTTCCATTTGCCCGCCGAAGCCGAGGCGCTGCGCGTCGAGGTCCGGCAGTTCCTCAAGGAGACGATTCCCACGGTGAAGACTGAGGATCGCTTTCCGAGCTGGAATACGCATTCTCCCGAATTCAGCAGGAAGATGGGCGCCCGGGGCTTCATCGGCGTGACCTGGCCCAAGCAGTATGGCGGCCATGAGCGGAGTTTCCTCGACCGCTTTGTCATCACCGAGGAGCTTCTCGGCAACAGTGCGCCCGCCGGCGCCCATTGGGTGGCCGACCGTCAGTCGGGGCCGGTTCTGCTGCGTTTCGGCAGCGAGGAGCAGCGCCAGGCCATCCTGCCCCGCATCGTCAAGGGCGAGTGCTATTTCTCGATCGGCATGAGCGAGCCCGATTCGGGCTCCGATCTGGCGTCGGTCCGCACCCGCGCCGAGCCAGTGCCGGGCGGCTTCCGGGTCAACGGTACCAAGGTCTGGACCTCGGGCGCGCACCGCAACCACTACTGCATCACCCTGGTGCGCACCTCGGGTCAGCATGGCGACCGCCACAAGGGGCTGAGCCAGCTCCTGGTCGATCTGAAGACGCCCGGCGTCACCATCCGGCCGATCATCAATCTCGCAGGCCGTCATGACTGGAACGAGGTGACGTTCAGTGACGCCTTCATCCCGGAGAGCTGCCTGATCGGCAACGAAGGCGACGGCTGGCTTCAGGTGACCAGCGAGCTGGCGTTTGAGCGCTCCGGCCCCGAGCGCTTCATGCAGAACTTCTACGTGTTGCGCGAGCTGGTCCGCGTTCTCGGCCGCCAGCCCGCCAAGCGTGCCTCGGCGATTCTCGGCCGCCTGATCGCGCGCCTCTGGACCTTGCGCCAGATGTCGGTGGCGGTTGCCGGCATGATGCAGGGTGGCAAGTCGCCGGCCATCGAGGCGTCTCTGGTCAAGGACCTCGGCACGATCTACCAGCAGGACCTGCCCGAGATCGCGCGTACGCTCTCCGAGAGCGATGCCACGACCGAGGACGATCTCGCCGATTTCCTCGACATCGCCCAGTACGCCACCATGATGGCGCCGAGCTATACCATTCAGGGCGGCACGACCCAGGTGTTGCGCGGCATCGTCGCGCGCGGCCTCGGATTGCGCTGAAGGAGACGGGCGATGGACCAGGAAACCCGCGACATGCTGCTCGAAACGGCCGACCGCTTCTTCACCGGGAAGTGTGGCCGCGAAGTGGTGAACGGTGTTGAGAAGGGCGTGTGGCCGGCCGATCTCTGGAAAGAGATCGAGGAGATGGGGTTGCCGCTGATTGCCGTGACCGAAGACAGGGGCGGAGCGGGCGGCACGCTGGCCGATATGCTGGCCCTGCTGCGGCTCGCCGGGTCGCATGCGGTGCCGGTGCCGCTCGCGGAAACGGCTCTGGCCAACCTGCTGATTGGCGCGGCCGGCGGAGAGCCTGCGTCCGGTCCGGCCACCCTGGCGCTCGGCAATCTGTCGCTGAGCGGGGGACGGGTGAACGGCAAGGTCGAGCGTGTCCCGTTCGCGTCCGTCGCCGACCGCTTCGTGACTGTGATTGGCAACACGCTGGCGGTCGTCGCTGCGGCCAACGCCACGATCGAGGACAGGCCTAGTCATGCCGGCGAGCCGTACGGAACCGTGACGTTCGACAATGCGGCGGCCGAATTCTCCGCCGCCTCGCCGGTCGATGCCGGGCGCGCACTGGAGCTGGCAGCCCTCATGCGCGCCATGCAGATGGCCGGCGCCGCCGACAAGGTGCTGGTGACGGCGACTGAGTATTCCAAGCAGCGCGTGCAGTTCGGCCGGCCGATTTCGACCTTCCAGGCGATCCAGCACATGCTGGCCGAGCTCGCGAGCTGCGTCGCGGCCACCATCGCCTCGGCCGAGGCGGCGGCCCGCGATGCCGACGAAGGTGGACTGGAAAAGGGGGGCAGCTTCTCGATCGCCGCCGCCAAGAGTCAGGCCTCGGAGTTCGCGCAGCGAATCGCCGGCATCTCGCACCAGTCGATGGGCGCCATGGGCTTTACCCACGAGCACATCCTGCATCACTACACGCGGCGTCTCTGGGTATGGCGGCGCGATTTCGGCAGCGAGAGTTACTGGGGCGAAAAAATCGGCGCGGCCTACGCCAAGGCCGGCCCGGAAGTTCTCTGGGCGGCGCTCAGCTCCAGCAAGTTCGCGGCCTGATCCCTTTCTGAAGCGGTTTTCCCCAGCATTGGATTGCATCTGCCTCGGATTGTTATACTATAACATAATAAATGTAGATGGGGCCACAGTTTGGAGTGCCGGGGATGATGACGACGCGCTGGGGAAGGGCGGCGCTGATGATGGTGGCCACGGCGTCGCTTTCCCCGCCTGTCATGGCCCAAGGGCAACCGGCCTCCGAGCCGAAAACCGAGCCAGCGGCGACACCGTCGGCCGCGCCTCCAGTCTCGACCACCGAGATCACGGTCACCGCGACCCGCCTCGACGACGCGCGCAGTTCAATCCAGCCGAGCCTTGGTGCCACCAAGTATGAGTTCAGCCGGAGGGCGATCGAGGATGTCCCGATGGGCCAGCAGGCGCCGCTCAACCAGGTCCTCCTCCGGGCGCCAGGCGTGGTCCAGGACAGTTTCGGCCAGGTCCACGTCCGCGGCGATCACGGCAATCTGCAATACCGCCTCGACGGCGTGCAGCTTCCCGAGGGCTTGTCGCTTTTCAATCAAGTCCTGGCGACGCAGTACGCGAACAAGATGTCGCTGATCACCGGTGCGCTGCCGGCCCAGTACGGCTTTCGCACCGCCGGCATCGTCGACATCGAGGTGAAGTCGGGCCGTACGGCGCCCGGCGTCGAGGCCTCGATGACGCTGGGCTCCTACAATTGGCAGCAGCCGGCCCTGTCCTACGGCGGCGCAAGCGGCAGCTGGGACTGGTTCGCCACCGGGCAGTTCATGCACAACGCCATCGGCATCGAAAATCCGATGCCGACCCAGGGGCCGATCCATGACGATACCGACCAGTGGCACGGTCTCTTCAAGGTCTCGAAGATCCTCGACGAGAACACGCGCCTGTCCTTCATCGGCGGCGGATCCGGTGCGCGCTTCCAGATCCCTCAGGTGTCCGGTGTCCCTGCGAACTTCACCGTGTTCGGAATTCAGGCGACGAACAGCGCCCTGCTCGACCAGCGTCAGTGGGAGGACACCTGGTTCGGCATGGCGGCGCTGCAGAAGAAATACGGTGACCTCGACGTCCAGTTCTCCGCCTTTGGACGGTCGTCCAATCTCAGCTACCAGCCCGACTATCTAGGCGACCTGATGTTCAACGGCATCTCGCCGTGGGCGAACCGCAACAGCTTGGCGTTCGGAGTGCAGACCGACGCCTCCTGGAAGCTGCATGAGAAGCACACTTTGCGCGGCGGCTTCCTGGTTCAGCGCGAGCGCGCGACCAGTATCACCTATGCCAACGTGTTGCCGGTCGACGGCAACGGCGACCCGACCAGCGACCAGCCATCGGGCATCGCGTTCGGCTCGGATCAGGTTGGGTGGATGTTCGGCATCTATCTTCAGGACGAGTGGAAGATCGCGCCAAGCGTGACCCTGAACTACGGCGCGCGCTTTGACGCCATCAGCGCGCCCTCGCAGGAGAACCAGATCAGTCCGAGGGTCAACGTCGTCTGGGAGCCCAACGATTTCCTCACCGTACATGCAGGCTATGCGCGGTACTTCACGCCGCCGCCGCTGGGGCAGATCGGCAACGCCGCCATCGCCACGACGCTCGGCACCACGGCCCAGCCGGCACTCACCACCAACGACCCTCTGAAGGCCGAGAGATCGAATTACTTTTCGGGCGGCTTCGAGGTGCGGCCCCTGGACGGGCTCAAGTTCGGCTTCGACGCCTACTACAAGATGGCCGAGAACCTCCTCGATGAAGGTCAGTTCGGCGCACCAATCTTTCTGACGTCGTTCAACTACGCGAATGCCAACGTCAAGGGGTTCGAGTTGACGGGAAGCTACGACTCGGGCCCATGGTCACTGTACGGCAACCTCGCCTGGTCGGATGCCCAGGGCAGCGGCATCAATTCGGCGCAGTTCAAATTTGGTCAGGCCGAGTTGGGCTTCATCGCCCAGAATTACATCTATCTCGATCACAACCAGAGCTGGACGGCTTCCGCTGGCGCCGCCTACACCTTCAATCACGGCTCGGACTGGGCGACGCGGCTGTCGGCCGACTTCATCTACGGCAACGGTCTGCGCCGAACCCTCGTCAATCCGAATGACTCGGCGCTGCCGTCCTATGCCGTGTTCAACCTTTCGGCGGCCCAGAAGCTGCCGATCAAGGGCACACGCGGCGCCGAGCTTCGCTTGGATGTGCTGAATGTCTTCGACAACAGCTATCAGATCCGCGACGGCACCGGCGTAGGCGTCGGCGCGCCCCAGTACGGCATGCGTCGGACCTTTCTGGTGACCCTGGCCCAGAAATTCTGACGGCCGGGAGCAGGCGCTCTTGCAATAGTGTACGGGGCTGAAGGACCATAGGGTCCGCTGCCCATGTCGAATCACCAGCATCACGAACACGACGGTCCCGGCCACAATCGGCACGACCATGCGGGGCACGGCCACTCGGGGGGTGGCCACGCAGGGCACAGCCATGCCCATGGCGGCGGTCACAGCCACAATCATGCGCCGGCGAGCTTCGACCGCGCGTTCGCCATCGGCATCACGCTCAATGTCGGCTTCGTGATCGCCGAGGCTGTCTACGGCTTTCTCGCCAACTCGCTCGCCCTTCTGGCCGACGCCGGACACAATCTCAGCGACGTGCTCGGCCTGCTGCTCGCCTGGGGGGCCGCGTCGCTCGCCAGGCGCCGGCCGAGCGCGAAATATACCTACGGCATGAAGCGGACGCCGATCCTGGCATCGCTGGCCAATGCCATGCTGCTGCTGATCGCCTGCGGGGCGATCATTCTGGAAGCCGTCCGGCGCTTCCAGTCACCCGAGCCTGTGGCGGAGATGACCGTGATCTGGGTCGCCTCGATCGGCATCCTGATCAATGGCGCCACGGCGGTGGGCTTCATGTCGGGGCGACAGGACGACATCAACATCCGTGGCGCCTTCATCCACATGTTCGCCGATGCACTGGTGTCGCTGGGTGTGGTGGTGAGCGCGCTGATCATCATGGCGACCGGCTGGCAGTGGATCGACCCGCTGGTCAGCATCGCTGTTGCCGTAGTGATTCTGGTCACGACCTGGTCGCTGTTGCGCGATTCGATCAACCTCGCGCTCGACGCCGTGCCCTCGCGTATCGATCGCAACGCGGTCGAAGCCTATCTCCAGGGCTTGCCCGGTGTCAGCGAGGTGCACGACCTGCATATCTGGTCGATGAGCACGACCGAGGTGGCGCTGACGGCGCATCTGGTGCGGCAGGGGGCAGGCTTGGACGACGGCCTTCTGATGACGGCGAGCCGCGAGCTCGGCGAGAAATTCGGTATTGGCCACGCCACCCTGCAGATAGAGGCGGGCGATCCCGCGCACCCCTGCGTGCTGGCCCCGGCCGACGTCGTCTAGGGTGCTGCTCTAACCTCGGATCTCTACTCCAGCCCACTCCTCGAGCAGCTTGGCGACGTGGGTGAAGTCGGAGTCGGCGCCGAAGCGCGCCTTGGTGACGGCCAGCATCTGACGTACCGCAGCGCCCACCACCATCGGCACGCCCATCGTCTCGGCCTCGTCGACGCAGAGCCGCACGTCCTTGTAGGAAAGGCCGGTCGCGAAGCCGAAATCGAAAGTGCCCGGCAGGATGGTGCGCGGGAACTTGTCGACGCTGGCGCTGTTGCGTCCGCTCGAGGCGTTGATGATGTCGATCAGGACGCGGGCATCGAGCCCGGCCTTGACACCCATGGCCATCGCTTCAGAGGTGGCGACCAGCGCCGTCGCGGCCAGCAGGTTGTTGGCAAGCTTGGCGGACTGTGCGAGGCCAGGCTTCTCGCCGGTGTAAAACACCTTGCCGAACACCTTGAACATCGGCTCGGTCTGCTCGAAGCGTGGCTTGGGGCAGGACACCATCACCGCAAGTGTCCCGGCCTTCGCGCCGGTAACGCCGCCGCTCACCGGCGCGTCGACCCAGCTGATGGAGCGGTCGGCGAGCAGGCCCGCGATCTGTGCTGCCGCACCCGGACCGGTGGTGGACAGGTCGATCACTGTCTTGACCTTCGAGCCATTGATCACGCCGTCGTTGCCGCCAAGCGCCACGCTGCGCACGACGTCGGGCATCGGCAGGCTGAGCAGCACGGTTTCGGCCTGCGACGCGACTTCGGCCGGTGAGGACGCGATCTGCGCACCTCGTTCGATGAACGGCTTCAGCGCCTCCGGCGAGACGTCGTAGACGCATAGCTTGTAGCCGGCGTCGAGCAGGCGCAGCGCCATCGGTCCGCCCATGCGACCGACGCCGACGAAGCCCAACAATTCCCCTGCCATGGTCGATCGTTCCTTTGGTATCGCTACCATCCTATAGTGATCGGCGAACGTCGAGGTCAAGATGTCGGCGCGATCACAGGGCAGGGACCGGAACAGGGCGATGAGCGGCAGCAAGCGCAAGCGGGGCGGCGGGCAGGTGAATATGCACGACATCGCCCGTCATGCCGGTGTGTCGCCCATGACGGTGTCGCGGGCGCTGCGCGAGCCGGGTTCAGTGTCGGAGAAGATGCGGCGCAAGGTTGACGCCGCGGTGCGCGAGTTCGGCTACTTGCCTAACCGCATCGCGGGCAGTCTTTCGTCCAAGCGCACCAACGTGGTCGGGCTGGTGGTGCCCTCCATCCGCAACTCGCTCTATGCCAGCATGGTCCAGGCGATTTCCGAGGTGCTGCGTGCCAACGGCCTGCATCTGATGATCGCCGACAGCGGCCACCGCCTCGCCGACGAGGAGGCGCTGGTCGAGGCTCTGCTCGCCCAGCGGGTCTGCGGCCTGGTGCTGCACAACACGCGCCACAGCAGGCGGGTGCGCGAACTGGTGCGCAGCACCGGCGTGCCGGTGATCGAGACCGGCAACCTGCCGGCCGATCCGCTCGATATGGCGGTAAGCTATTCCAATTTCGAGGCCGCGCGCGCCATGACGCTCCATCTGGCGCGGCTCGGCTATCGCCGCATTGGCTTCGTCACCCTGCCGCTGCGCGACAACGACCGCTCGGAGCAGCGCCGCCGCGGATATTTCGCGGCGCTTAGGGAGCAGGGATTGCCGGTCGATCCCAATCTTGTGCTCGAGGCGCCCGGCGGTTTTAGCGAAGGTGGCGATGCGCTGGTGCGACTGATTCAGACTCATCCGGACATCGACGCGGTGTTCTTCGCGGGCGACGTCCTGGCGGTCGGAGCGTTGTTCGAGTGCCAGCGGCGCGGCTGGGCGGTGCCCGGCCGTGTGGCAATCGCCAGTTTCGACGATCTGGACCTGCTGAGGCATACCGTACCCACGGTGACGACGCTACGGCTGCCTCGGCAGGAGATCGGCCGACGTAGTGCCGAACTGCTGGTCAATCGGCTGCGCGGCGCACCGCCGGAACGGCTCAAAATTGATGTCGGCTTCGAAATCGTGCAGCGCGACAGTACCTGAGAGGATCTTGATGTCGTTGAAAGGCAAGAGCGCCCTCGTCACCGGTTCGACCCAGGGACTGGGGCTCGCCATGGCCGAGCGGCTGGCGTCGCTGGGCTGCAATATTGTGATGAACGGTCTGGGCGACCCCGCTGACATCGAGAGGCGGCGCGCAGCGCTCGAGCAGGCTCACGGCGTGCGCGTGATCCATCACGGCGCCGATCTCGCCGATCCGGCTGCGATCGAGTCCATGGTGACGGCGGCCGAAGGCACATTCCCGTCGATCGACATCCTCATCAACAACGCCGTGGTCCGCCATTTTGCTCCGCTCGAGAAATTCAGGTCGGCCGACTGGGACCGCGCGCTGGCAGTGAACCTGTCGGCGGCGTTCCATGCCGCGCGTCTCCTGCTGCCGGGCATGCGGCGGCGCGACTTCGGCCGGATCGTGAACATCTCTTCGATCTACGGGCTGCGAGCGGCAAAGGACCGGGTCGACTACGTCACCACGAAGACCGCGCTGCTCGGCTTCACCCGGGCGGTGGCGCTTGAAGTAGCGTCTCAAAACATCACCTGCAACGCGATCTGCCCTGGCAGCGCGCCCACTCCAGCCATCGAGAATCGGTTCGCCGAATTCATGGCTCGGGAAGGCTTGCCGCGCGAGGAGGCCGAGCGGGTTTTCATGTCGTCACGTCAGCCGTCCGGACGCTTCGTCGGCATGGAAGGGGTGGCCGGTCTTGCGGCGTTCCTGTGCGGACCGGATGCTCGCGACATCAACGGGGCACAGATTTCGATCGACGGTGCGTGGAGCGTCAGTTGACGTGCTCTCGCGGCTGGAAAATGGTAGCGGTACCAAAATCCACGGCTTAAGCTTGGATCAATAAATCAGGAGGAAACGCCATGAGAATCACCCGCCGCAAGGCATTGCCCGCCATTGCTTCCCTGGGCGCCGTAGCCGCATCGCCGGCTTTCGGTCAGCAGACCAGCGAGAACGTGAAATGGCGCCTGACATCGAGCTTTCCCAAGAGCCTCGATACGCTTTATGGCGTGTCGGTCACCATCGCGAAGGTTGTAGGCGAGATGACCGACGGCAAGTTCGTTCTGACGCCGTTTGGCGCCGGCGAAATCGTCCCTGGCCTGCAGGTTCTGGACGCGGTCGCCAACAACACGGTCGAGTGCGGTCACACCTATACCGGCTACTACATCGGCAAGAGTCCGGCGCTCATCTTCGACGGCTCGCTGCCCTTCGGACTGACGCCGCGCATGCACAATGCCTGGATGATGTATGGCAACGGCCGCAAGCTGATGGACGAAATCTACGACGGCTTCGGTGTCGTGGCGCTGCCGGCGGGCCAGACCGGCGGCCAGATGTTCGGCTGGTTCCGCAAGGAACTGAAGTCGGTCAAGGACTTCGACGGCCTCAAGATGCGCACCGCCGGCTTTGGCGGCAAGGTGATGGCCAAGCTCGGTGTCATCCCGCAGCAGATCGCCGGCGGCGACATTTATCCCGCGCTTGAACGCGGCACGATCGATGCCTGCGAATGGGTTGGCCCGTACGACGACGAGAAGCTCGGCTTCAACAAGGTTGCAAAATATTACTATACGCCCGGTGTCATGGAACTCGAGGCGGTGAACCAGCTCATGATCGGCAAGCAGGCCTGGGCAAGCCTGCCGCCGCGCTATCAGCAGGTCCTGCGCTATGCTTGTGCCTACGGCATGATGGACATGCTCGCGTCCTACGACGCCAAAAACGCCGAGGCGATCGCCCGCGTGGTTGCTGGCGGCGCCGTGCTGTCGGTCCTGCCCGACGACGTCGTCAAGGCGCTGCGCGTCGCGCTCGAGACGGTGCTCGACGAAGAGGCCGCGGCCAGCCCGCAGTTCAAGAAGGTGCTGACCGACTGGCGCGCCTTCCGCGCCAACCAGCACCGCTGGTTCTCGATCGCCGACACCCGCGCCGAGCTCGCGGTCTATCGCAGCGCGTCCTGACGCCTAGGACGGCAGCAGCTTGAGTTTGGCGAGGAGCTCGCGCTCCTCGTCGTAGGTCTTGGCCATTTCCGCCTTGTAGGCCGGACCGTCGAGCAGCAGGAGGGGCTGGTCGAGATTGTCGAGGAACTGCAGGTGCTGCGGTTCCTCGGCGGCGGCGCGGAAGCTGTCGGCGAGGATCTTGATCGTGGCGGGATCCATTCCCTTGGGGCCGATCAGGCCGCCAGGGCTGTCGACCACGATGTTCATTCCGAGTTCCTTTACGGTCGGCACGTCGGGAAAGCGCTTGGCGCGCGTGCCGGTAAAGACCGCGAGCAGGCGCAGTTTGCCGGCCTGCACCATCGGTGCCCAGCCCGAGGCCTCGGAGGCGAAATCGATCTCGCCGCCCAGCAATGCGCGCAAGGTGTCGGCGGTGCCGCGATAGGGTGCGTGCGTCCATTGCAGGCCGCCATTGGCCAGGCCGACGCGTTCCATGGCGAGGTGCTGGGTTGAGCCGATTCCCAGGGTGCCCCAATTGAGCTTGCCGGGGTTGGCCTTGGCGTAGGCGATCAACTCGGGCAGCGCCTTCCAGGGCGCCTCGGTGCGCACCACGATGCCCATGACGAATCCGGTGATCTGCAGGATGTAGCTCAGGTCGGTGATCGGATTGTAGGTCAGCGACTTGTTGAGAAGGGGCTGGCGCAGCACGCTCATGTGCATCTGGGAGATCGTATAGCCGTCGGGCTTCTCGGCCTGCAGCGCGATCGCGCCCAGCACGCCCGAGGCGCCAGCCTTGTTCTCGACCACGACCGGCTGACCGAGCCTCTTGGCTGCCAGCTCGGCCAGGATGCGGAAGCCGCCGTCGGCCGGACCGCCCGGCGCCCAGGGAATGATCAGCTTGACCGGCCGGTCGGGAAATTTCGTCTGGGCGCGTACCAGACCGGGCGCGGCCAGTGAGACGGTGGAGGCGGCCACGAGGCCGCGTCTTGTGAGCAATGTCCGGTTCTTCATGAGGTATCGCCTTCCGAAGGTGACTTTGGCGGCGCGCGCCGATGAGGGCAATATGGGCAGCAACTGAAACCGGAGCGCCACCATGAAAGAATCTCAGTCGCTTTCGCTGCTCGACGAAGTAAAGCTCCAGGCCGAGGTAATTCTCCCGGTTTTGCGAGCCCTCCGCGCGGAGCTGGGCAAGGATCGGGCCGATCGTCTGGTCGGTGACGCACTGCGCAAGTGGGCGAGCGACCTCTACCACCGTATCGGCGAGGCCAAGACGGGGACACCACGCGAAAAATGGGACGCCGTATGGGCCGAGGACATGCGGCCGAGAATCGGCGACGCGGTCGAGCGCGAGATGTTGCGCGACGATGCCGGTGGTCGCGACTACAACATCACGCGCTGCAAGTATGCTGAGTTTTTCAAGCAGCTCGGCGAGCCCGAGCTCGGTGGCATCCTGCTCTGTGACTCCGACTTCTATCTCGCCGATGTCGGTGGACCGAGCGTCGAGTTCAGGCGCACGCAGACCATCATGCAGGGCGCGCCGTACTGCGACTTCCGCTACCGCTTTCGTTGAGCCCGAAAAAACCGAAAACTGCTCTCAATTCGAGGCGGATTGGCCGTGTCGCACGGCCGAGTCGTCAGATTATCCTTGTCGGCATCCGCTTCAATCGACGTTCACTTCGGATCGACGGGGGCGACTCTCGTTAGCTCGCGCTTGTCCGCAGTGAGGCAAGATTCAGCGTTACTCGCGTGATACCTGGAAGAGGACTTGATCGTTTGCCTCCATGATCGGCAGGAACCTGTAACCGTCAGCGATTAGCCGCTGCTTCACCCATGCCGTCCGATCGTTGCAGGCGCCTGCTTCCGTAATCTTGCAAAGCATCAGGAAGGCGCGATTTTCAGCGAGGAATGGGCCGTAGCCGTCGATCCTGTTGGGGATGAACCGGCGCTCTTCCACCAGCGTGAGTTCGCCCAGGGGATCCGGCCCCCTGACGGCATACGCAATGTCGGTGAGGTAGCGTAGCCGCACCCGCAGATCGGGCGGGGAGTACCACCACATCGGCAAGTAGGTAAGCACGCTGTCCACGACGATGGGTTGGCCAGCTGGGGCCGCCGCCAGTAGCTTCGGACTCGCCTGCGGGGCGGAGGCTGCCGGGGGATGAAGTCGACGTGCCAGGTCGGTGGCCCCGACGAGCAATATCAAGCCCGCCACGCTGAGAAGGGCAGCCACGTGGCTACGTCGCGTCTCCCGGCCAAAGTTGGCCGCCGCATATCCCATCACGATCGCCACCCCGAGCGATGCGCCGATGGCGTAGCGATACATGAAGTAGTTCGTCGAGAGCCACGTAACCGCCATCATCAGCGGGACGAGGAGGGCCATCGCCATCGCCGCCGCCGTTTCGTGGCCCGGAATTTCCGATCGAGGTGCTGGTGTGGCCGATACGCTTGCGGGGACGGGTTCCGCGCGCCGCGGCAGCAGCAGCAGGACGATGAACATCGCCGCCAGCCGCAAGTCGACCATCATGTCATAGCTGCCCAATTGCGAGAGCCCGGGCCGACGGTAGAACACCGTCGAATTCCTGACGTGGCTCAGCAGCAGTTCGTGGGTCCGAAGCGCGAAGGGTACGGTCAGGAGCAGCATCGAGGCTCCTGCGGCCCCGGCTGCGTACAGCGGCAGATCCAGCCGGCGCTGCCGGTACAGGCGCTGGAGTTCTCCGGCGGCCAGCGGAATGCCGACCTGGAAGACGCCGAAATGGTGTGAGGAAATGGCGCCCGCGATACCCACCCCCATGCCGACCAGGGCCGCGAGCCGATGCGAACGCCGCTCCGCCGCGATTTGCCAGCACAACAGCGCAAGCATCGTGAAGCCCAGCAGGAGCGCATAGGGCCGCGCATCGCCAGCATGCTGCTTGACTGCGGCTGTACCCAGGATGAACAACGCAAAGAACGCCGGCAACGCCGAACAGCGGCGGCGTACGAAGGCATAGACGCCGAACATCGCGAAGGTGAAGCTGGCAATGGATGGCAAGCGCATCGCCAATTCGCTTTCGCCGAACAGTCGCAGGCACAAGCTGGCGAGCAGGTAGTAAAGTGGTGGATTGCCGTCAGGCGGTGCGGCCTCGAGGATCCGGTCAATGTCGCCGAGCCGAGCGATGTAGAAAGTGAAGATCTCGTCGAACCAGTAGTTGCGCCGGGCATAGGTGACGAAGCGGAGAGCGGCTAGTACCAGGACGGCGGCGAGTAGCCACCGTTCATATCGGCCGATGCCGGACACCAGCAGATCGACCGCCTTCTGCGCCCCGCTCGGCGAGGGCCTGGGGCTCATTCCGGCTCGATGCCGGCGATCTTCATCATCTCGCGATAGAGTTCGATCTCGGCGACCTGGATCTTGCGCATTTCCTCGGGCGAACAGGGCGCGATCTCCGAGCCGCCCTGCGCCTGACGCTCGACATAGGAAGGCTCGGTGATCGTCTTGACGATCGCCTCTTGCAACCTGGCGAGGATCGGTTGCGGCACGCCCCTGGGCATCAGCACGCCGGTCCAGGTCATCAGCTCGAAATCGGGAATGCCCTGTTCGATCAGGGTCGGGATCTCGGGTGTGAGCTTGTAGCGGCCGCGGCTGCCGACGCCGAGACAGAGCACAGTGCCGGCCTTGACCTGCGGCAGGCCGGTCACGGGATCGGTGAAGCACATCTGCACGTGGCCCGACATCGTGTCCTGCAGGGCAAGCGGCGTGCTCTTGTAGGGCACGTGCACCATGTCGATGCCGGCCTTGGCCTTCAGCAATTCGCCCGAAATACGGGTGGACGCGCTGCCCGATCCGAAATTGATCTTTCCCGGATCCTTCTTGCACAAGGCCACGAACTCCTGCGCCGTCTTCGGACCGAGCTTGGGATTCACCATCATGAACACGGGTGCGCGGCCCACAATGGTGAGCGGATCGAAATCCTTCAACGGGTCATAGGGCAGCGACTTCATCAGCGCCACGTTCGAGGCCGCCGCGGTGTTGGAGCAGACGAAGATGGTCTGGCCGTCGGGTTTGGATTTTGCCGCGACCTCGGCGGCGATCGCGCCGTTCGCGCCGGGCTTGTTCTCGACCACGGCCGTGACGCCGAAGATCCTGTTAAGCCCGTCGGCGACGGTCCGGGCCGATTGGTCGGTAGCCGAGCCCGGGCCGAACGGCACGATGATCTTGAAAGGACCATTCGGAAAGGTTTGCCCGCGCGCGATCGCAGGAGCCGCGAGTACCGCGGTGCCGGTGAGGAATGAGCGACGGTCGAGACGGTTCATTGTCGAAAACTCCCTCTGGCGTCCATCTTTGCGATGGCCGCGGGACGAGGCAAGGGCCGGGCACGGCGTCATTCCGCAGCGTTCACGCCGGGACTCGCTCGATCGTGATGTGGCTGTCACGTCGGCAGCCGTATAGTGACGACGAGTTGGTGATAGCGGGCGTGCGTTGTCGCGTCCGTCGGGTGGGGGAGTTCGCGGCATGCACCTGATTCGGGCACGAGGCCAGGCTTGGCGTCGGTGGGTGTTCCTCGTTGCCTGCGCTGTCATGGCGGCCGCGTCTTTTTCGCCCGCCGAAGCCAGCGAGCCTGCCAAGTCCCGCAGCTGGTACACCGGCTGGGGCTTCGGGCCGATCGACCTCACCTTGGCGTTTATCGGCCGTCCCGTGCCGGGTCCGCCGCCCTTGTTGCCGCGACCCCAGCCCCGGGTGCCGGCCATGAGCGAAACTGCAGGTGCGCCCGACATGTCCTAGGGGCGCGCGTTCGTTTCCTTCGCGGGGCGGCGTGATACTGTGCGCCGCCATCATTCGGAGGAAGATCAGATGAGCGTGCGGGCAGGGCGTGAGTTCCTGGCTATTCCCGGGCCGACCACGGTGCCCGACGAGGTCCTGCGGGCGATGCACCGGCCGGCCGTCGACATCTATTCCGGCCCGCTACTGGAGTTGACCGACAGCCTGCTCAAGGACGTGGGCCGCGTCTTCCAGACCAAGGGCCGCTCCTACATCTACATTTCGAACGGCCACGGCGCCTGGGAAGCCTCGCTCACCAACGTGTTGAGCAAGGGCGACAAGATCCTGGTGCTCGAGCGCGGCCGCTTCGCCATCGGCTGGGGCGAGAGCGCGCGCCGCATGGGTGTCGAGGTCGAGATCCTGAAGGGTGACATGCGCCGCGCGGTTCGCCCCGCCGAGGTCGAGGCGCGGCTCAAGGCCGATAAGGACGGCACTATCAGGGCCGTGCTGGTCGCCCAGATCGACACCGCATCCGGCGTGGTCAACGACATCGAGGCGATCGGCAAGGCGATGAAGGCGGCCAAGCATGACGCGTTGCTGATGGTCGACGCCGTGGCCTCTCTCGGCTGCATGCCGTTTGAGATGGACAAGTGGGGCGTCGACGTCGCCATGTCGGGCTCGCAGAAGGGCATGATGACTCCACCGGGCTTGAGCTTCGTGGCGGCCAACGACCGCGCGCGCGAGGTCCACAAGACGGCGGGCCTGCGCACGCCTTACTGGGACTGGACCGACCGCGAAGGCGACCTTCACTACCAGAAATATGCCGGCACGCCGCCGGAGCACCTGCTGTTCGGCCTGCGCGCCGCGCTCGACCTGTTCTTCGAGGAGGGCATGCCCGGCGTCTTCCGCCGCCATCGCCTGCTGGCCGAGGCGGTGCGCCGCGCCGTCGGCGTATGGGGCGAGGGCCAGGCGATCGGCTTCAACATCATCGAGCCGCACGAGCGCGCCGACTCGATTACCTGCGTAACGGTGAACGGCCGCGATCCCGAAGCGATCCGCGACTACGCCAACAAGAAGTGCGGCGTGATCCTGGGCCACGGCATCGGCGAGCTCTCCGGCAAGGCCTTCCGCGTCGCCCACATGGGTCACGTCAACGCGCCGATGATCCTCGGCACGCTTGGTGTTATTGAGACGGCACTCGGTGCGCTGGATATCCCGCACGGCAAGGGCGGGGTGCAGGCAGCCATCGACTGGCTGAGTGCTGAAGTAAAAGCCTAAGCGGCAGTCTTCTTAAAGAGCATCGTGAGATTGCGCCGGCGATTGGCGAATCCGTCGGCGAAGCGGCACTTGGCCGTCTCGTGGAACAGCGTGCCCTTGAAGAACAGCGCGCGGTTCTCGCGGTGGGCGTACGAGAGTTTGGGCGCATTGCTCTGGTTCAGGAACGACCGGATCCGGTAGTCGCCGGAATTGTATTCCTGGAACGTCCAGTCGGCCGGCGGCTCCTGGGTCCAGATGTCCAGCCCGCCGCTCTCGGGGTCGAGGTTGGCGCTGTCTGGCGTCAGCCAGATGTTGAAGCTGATGTCGGACTGGTCGGCGTGGATGCTCGTGCCCGGCCGCTGGTGCTGATAGACGAAGCCCCACCAGTAGGTCATGTGGTGGCCGCCCAGCAGCTCGGGCATCGCCTGTTTGAGCTCGTCGGCGAGCTGCAGGATCAGGCGGCTGAACATGCCGTGCTCGGCGAGGCCGCCGATATAACCGTGGCGGTTGGGCTGACGCCACACGGTCGAGCGCAGGCAGAAGCGCTGAAGTTGGCCGAGCGACTCCGGCGTCATCACATTGTCGACACAGGCGACGCCGCCCTGCGCGAGGTAGTTGCGGGCGGTGTCGGACCAGTCGTTGCGCGGCGCGAGGCAGCGCTCCGGCACCGGCTCGTCGTGCATCACGAGCGGTGGTTGGGCGAGCAGGCGCCCGAGGTCGCCGGGGAGGTTGATGCCGGGCACGATGACACCGGCCTTGTCGAGCATCTGGTTGAGCTGGCGGCTCGCCTGGTCGCGCTGCGCCGGGTTGAGCGGCAGCAGGCTGCCGGCCGGGCGGCCCTCGACTTCCTCGATGTAGGCGAGCTGTTCGAGCGTGTGCAGGGCGTAATGCGCCGGCACCTGGCCGACCGGCTTCTGCGCGGCGGCGGCGAGGTGAAGATCGAGCGCGGCGCGGAACTCGGCGAGGGCGGCATCGCGCTCGTCGAGGCCGGCATGCAGGCGGGCGAGCAGGAAGCGCGCCTCCCAGCGGTTCGGGTCGGCCTCGACCACCGGCAGGATGTCGGCCTTGGCCGCGGCGCACTCGCCCAGCAGCAGCCGGGTCGAAGCGAGCGCGATCAGCATTGGCGCCGACGGTCGCTGCGCGCAGAGCTTGGCCAGCGCGTTCGCCGCCTCGCGATAGCGGCCGAGACTGATGTGGCGCTGGATGCCGGGAGGGACGGGGCTCTCGCCCAGTGACGTTGTGCGTCCCGTTCCTGGCACCGTTGCCGACGTCATCCCTAGCGGCGCCACCAGCCGCGCTTGGGCTTCTCCGGCGGCGTGTCGACCGAGATTGTCGGAACGACCGGCGGCGGCGGCGGAGCGGGCTCGGCGACCGGTGCCGGTGCCTCGACCGCGGCAACCGGCGGCGGGACAGGTGTTGGCATCACGATCGGTGTGGGCGCTTCGGCCTGCATCGGCGGTGGCGTGTAGGAGGGAGGTTCGTAAGACGACGGCTCCGACGGCGCAGGCGCGCTTTCGGAGGCCGCATGCTCCCAATTGCCGTTTGAACCGCTCGCGGGGTGATCGCCCTCGTGCTCATTCGCGTGCTCGCTCTGGCGTTCACCGGGCGCGTGCTCGCGGCGCTCGCCGCGATACTCGCCGTTCTCGCCTTCGCCTTCGCGCCGCCGGCGGCGACCGCCACGGCGCCCCCGACGACGACGGCGATCTCCGCCGTCACCGCCCTCGGCTCCCGGCCCGTCGGCGCGCGCCTCGCGGGCGTCGTCGTCACCGGGCTCGCCGTCTTCGGCCGGCTCGTTGAGTTTATGAACGTGTCCCTCGGGCACGGCCAGGTCGTAGGCGCTGTCGCGCGCCTCCGGCCTGTCGCCCTCCGGACCACCATGCTCGGGCGGCCCTTCCTCGGAAGCGTAGGCGGGGCTGCTGCCCTCGCCATCCCGGCTTTCGCCATCCCGGCCTTCGCCGTCGCGACGTCCGCCGCGCCGCCGCCGACGACGGCGCCGACGCCCGCGGCCTTCCTCGTCGCCGCCACGATCGTCGCCAGCCCGGCTTTCACGGCCGCGCTCGTCGCGCGAACGCTCGCCGTCATGACCGGCCTCGGCATCGCCCGGGAGGCCGTCGGCGTCACCGTCGGCCGCTTCCGCCGACGGCTCGTCGTAGCTCGCCCGCGCCAGTTCCTGGGTCGGCCGATGCTCGTCGCGGCGAAGGTGGCGCACCCGCTCGATCTCGACGTCGGCGGCGTGCAGTTCCTCGTCGGCCTCGACCATGACAGTGAAGCCGTAGCGTTTCTCGATCTCGCTGAGCGTGTGGCGCTTCTGGTTGAGCAGGTAGAGCGCCACGTTGGGCGGCACGCTGACGATGATCTCGCTGGCCCGCCGGCGCACGCCTTCCTCCTCGATGGCGCGCAGCGCGTGCAGCGACGCCGATTCGAGCGAACGGATGCGGCCGGTGCCGGCGCAATGCGGGCAGTTCTCGGTCGAGTGCTCGAGCAGCGACGGACGCAGGCGCTGTCGCGACATTTCCAGTAGGCCGAACGCCGAGATGCGGCCGATCTGGATGCGCGCGCGGTCGTTGCGCATCGCATCCTTGACCTTGTGCTCGACCTGACGCTGGTGGCGGTTCTCCTCCATGTCGATGAAGTCGATCACGATCAGGCCGGCCAGGTCGCGCAGGCGGACCTGGCGGGCGATCTCCTCGGCCGCCTCGATGTTGGTGCGCAGCGCCGTTTCCTCGATGTTGCGCTCCTTGGTCGAGCGGCCCGAGTTGACGTCGATGGCGACCAACGCCTCGGTCGGATTGATCACGATGTAGCCGCCGGAGCGCAGCTGCACGACCGGCGAATGCATGGCGTCGAACTGGCTTTCCACCTGGTAGCGGTGGAAGAGGGGGATCGGCTCCTTGTAGAGCACGACCTTGTCGGCCTGGTGCGGCACGAGCTGGCGCATGAACTCGCGCGCCTCCTCGAAGCCCGCCTCGCCTTCGACCAGCACCTCGGAGATGTCGGTGTCGTAGACGTCGCGCAGGCTGCGCTTGATCAGGTCGCCTTCCTCGTAGATCTGGGCGGGCGCCGTCGAGCGCATGGTGAGCTCGCGGATCGAGTCCCACAGGCGCGACAGGTATTCGTAGTCGCGCTTGATATCGATGTTGGAACGCTCGAGGCCGGCGGTGCGCAGGATCACGCCCATGCCCTGCGGCACGTCGAGTTGCGACAGCATGTCCTTCATGCGCTTGCGGTCGGCCGGATTGGAGATCTTGCGGGAGATCCCGCCACCGCGGCCGGCGTTGGGCATCAGCACGCAGTAGCGGCCGGCCAGCGACAGGTAGGTTGTGAGGGCGGCGCCCTTGTTGCCGCGCTCTTCCTTGACGACCTGCACCAGCAGGATCTGCCGGCGCTTGATCACTTCCTGGATCTTGTACTGGCGGACCGGGTGGCGGCGACGCCGCTCGCGGGTCCGCTGCTGCTCGACGGCGCCATCGTCGCCGCCCAGCACTTCCACCGGCGCCCCTTCGGGCTGCGGCGCTTCCGACGGGTCGGCTGGGGCGGCGCTCGTGCCGTCCTCGGAAACGGCCGTCATGTCGGAGGAAATTTCTGCCGCGGCCTGTGCATCGGAGGCCGGCGTCTCGGCTGTCTGACCCATCGCCTCGGCAACCGGTTCCGGCATCGGCTCCGGAGCCGATGCAGCCTCGCTCACCGCCGGTTCGGAAACCGGTGCGGCGTCGTGCGGGGCCTCGAAAGCCGTATCGTGCCGGCCTTCGCCGTTGGAGTTCTCGCCATTCGGGCCGTCTTCGCCCGGTCCATCGACGCTGGGCCCGTCAACTCGGGGCGCATGCGCGACTTCCGCCGCGATCGCCTCGAAATTCTCCTCGCGCACCTCCTCGATGTCGGTGCGGTCGACGCGATGCCGCGACGGCGGCTCCGCATCTTCCTCGGCGTGCATGCGCTGCTCGTCGGCGATCAGTCGCTCGCGATCAGCCACCGGGATCTGGAAGTAGTCCGGGTGGATTTCCGAGAAGGCGAGGAAGCCGTGTCGGTTGCCGCCATACTCGACGAACGCCGCCTGCAGCGACGGTTCGATTCGAATTACTTTGGCGAGAAAGATATTTCCCTTGAGAGGCTTTCGACTCGCCATCTCATAGTCGAAATCCTGAAGTTTCGTCCCGTCGACCACCACCACCCGCGTTTCTTCGCGGTGGCTGGCATCGATGAGCATGCGCCGCGCCATGGGCTCGCTCCCGAGACGTAGGGGTCCGACCGGCGCGAGCGGCCAATGGTCCTGCCGCCTCTCTGGTGCGAGGGGGACGGCGCGCCATCGACCCGCCGAACGGCCCGGTACTGAGTTGGGCCAAGACGGGGACGCTTCGCGCCGCCGGGTCCGGAAAACCGAACCCTGCCGACCTCGAGGTTCCTGATAGCCACCGCCTTACTGACAATCCCGCAGATCCTGCATCTAAGCGTTGGGACCCGGCGGGGACTGCCGTCGGAGCGCCACCCGAGGGGGCGCTACGAACGACGGCGACTGCTCGCGGCACTCAATATACGGTGTCCCGGGCGGCCCGACAATCAATTAGTTTGGACATGAGGAAATTGCACTAACCAATTGAAAATGCTACAAGACTCCCATGAAGCGACGCGCGGTGCTCAGCGCAGCCCCCCTCTGGCTGCTGGGTGCAAGTTGGGCGGCTGGTCCGGCCTGGGCCAATAGCGGCAAGGCGAAGCCTGCGTCGCCGGCCAAGCCGCGCGCCCCATTGTCCAAGCTCCCCCAACCGAAGCTGATCGCGCTCGATCCCGGCCATGGCGGCCACGATCCCGGCGCGCTGGGTATCGGCGGCACCCAGGAAAAGAACGTGGTGATCGCCGTGGCGCGCGAGCTGCAGCGTCAGCTTCTCGCCGGCGGCCACTACCGTGTGATCCTGACCCGCAACGCCGACACTTATATCCCGCTGCGCGAGCGGGTAGCGCGCGCCCAGGAGGCCAAGGCCGATCTCTTCCTGTCGATCCATGCCGACAGTCACGCGGATTCGAGCGTGCGCGGCGCCTCGGTCTATACGCTGTCCGAAGCCGCGACCGACCGCGAGGCGGCGGCGCTGGCGGCGCGCGAGAACCGCGAGGTGGCCCCGGTCGCCGGCCTGAAGCTCGACGACAAGCCCGCCACCGTGGCCCAGACCCTGGTCGCCATGACCCAGCGCGGCACGGTCAACGCCTCCAACAAATTCGCCGATTCGATCGTCCAGACTTTTGGCAGGAACGGCGTCCGCCTGTTGCCGCGCAGCCACCGCGAAGCCGGCTTCGCCGTGCTGACCGCACCCGAAATCCCGGCAACGCTGGTCGAACTGGGCTACCTCAGCAACCCGCAGGACGAGAAGCTCCTGACCGTCCGCCAGCACCAGATGGCGCTCGCCCGGGCACTCCGGGCCTCGGTCGACGCCTATTTCGGCCCGAATTCCGTCCCCGGAGCCGCCACAAGAAAGGCGTAACTCCCCGGCATCCTTTGCTAAAAGGATGGCGTGGTGAACCTCTTCAAGATCGGCCTGGCCTTCGCGGTGGCCGCCCTCATCGTGGGAACAGGCACGGTGGCGGGCCTGTTCTGGCATTTCAGCCACGGCCTGCCCGACCACAAGCAACTGGCCGACTACCAGCCGCCGATCACCTCGCGCCTCTACGCCGCCGACGGCCGCCTGCTCGCCGAGTACGCCAAGGAAAAGCGCGTGTTCGTGCCCGCCGCCGCCATCCCGCGCCGCGTCAAGCAGGCCTTCGTCGCGGCCGAGGACCAGC
>CAYZQZ010000012.1:0-18315 GCA_964480235.1 uncultured Reyranella sp.
GGATCTCGTCCTTGAGGTCGATCTTGGCGTAGGCCAGCAGCACGCAAAGTTCCGGCCGGGTCAGGTACTGCCGATTGAGACCACGCGCGCGCATCGCCGCGGTATCGGGCAGGAATTCGACGGCACGGTCGAGGCGCCCCTTCTTGTCCCCGTCTGCGCGTTCGAGCGCGCGCATGAAGCGCTCCAGCCTGTCGTGCTCCTCGCCGGCCAGCGCCTCGGCGACGCTGATCGCCTGGCTCTGCTGGTAGTTGTGGCGCAGCACCAGGCTGGCGACCTCGTCGGTCATCCCGAACAGCAACTCTGTGCGGCCCGGCGCGTCGCTCGGCATCGATTGGCCGATCGCGATCTTGATGTTGACCTCATGGTCGGAGGTGTCGACGCCGGCCGAATTGTCGAGAGCGTCGGTGTTGATCCGCCGGCCGGCCAGCGCCGCCTCGATTCGGCCGCGCTGGGTGAGACCGAGATTGGCGCCCTCTCCCACCACCTTGGCACGGATCTGGACCGCATCGACCCGCAGCGGATCGTTGGCGCGGTCGCCGGCGTCGCCCTGGCTTTCGCTGGCGGCTTTCACATAGGTGCCGATACCGCCGAAATAGAGCAGATCGACCGGCGCCGTCAGGATTGCACGCATCAGTTCGGCCGGCGTCGTGCTGGGCGCGTCGAGTTCCAGCAGTGAGCGCGTCTCGGAAGACAGCACGATCGACTTGGCGTCGCGCGCCCACACGCCGCCGCCCTTCGAGATCAGGTTTCTATCGTAATCCATCCACGACGAGCGCGGCAGGTCGAACAGACGCTTGCGCTCTGTCCAACTTGCAGCGGGATCGGGGGTGGGGTCGATGAAGATGTGGCGGTGATCGAAGGCGGCCACGAGTTTGGTCTGCTTGCTGAGCAGCATGCCGTTGCCGAACACATCGCCCGACATGTCGCCGACGCCTGCCACGGTGAAGGGCGTTGCCTGGATGTCGGTGCCCAATTCGCGGAAATGCCGCTTCACCGATTCCCAGGCGCCGCGGGCGGTGATGCCCATCTTCTTGTGGTCGTAACCGACCGAGCCGCCGGAGGCGAAGGCGTCGTCCAGCCAGAAGCCGTAGTCGCGCGCCAGCGCATTCGCGATGTCTGAGAAGGTCGCAGTGCCTTTATCGGCGGCGACGACGAGGTAGGGATCGTCATCGTCGTGTCGCACCACACCGGCCGGCGGCTTCACCTTGCCGTCGACATAGTTGTCGGTGAGGTCGAGCAGGCCGCGGATCAGGGTCCGGTAGCAGGCGATGCCTTCGGCCTGCACCTGCTCGCGCGTGCCGTTGACGGGCGGCTGCTTCACATAGAAGCCGCCCTTCGAACCGGTCGGAACGATGACGGCATTCTTCACGATCTGGGTCTTCATCAGGCCGAGGATCTCGGTGCGGAAATCCTCGCGTCGGTCGGACCAGCGGATGCCGCCGCGCGCCACCCGGCCGCCGCGCAGGTGGATGCCCTCCATGCGCGGGCTGTAGACGAAGACTTCGACCAGTGGCCGCGGCGCCGGCAGGTCGTCGATCCTGCGGCTGTCGATCTTGAAGGAGATCCACTCCTTGTCCTGGAAATAGTTGGTGCGCAGCGTGCACTGCATGGCATTGACGAATCGGCGCAGGATTCGGTCCTCGTCGAGCGTCGTGACCTTGTCCAGTTCGGTCGCCAGGTTCGCCTCGATCGTGTCGATGCGGGTCCTGCGCGTTGCCGATTGCGCCTCGGCCAGCGCCGGGTCGAAGCGGGCGGCGAATAGATCGACCGTGCCGCGCGCGATCGTGGGCCACGCCGTGAGCGCGCGCTCCATGTAGTCTTGGCTGAAGGGAATGCCGGTCTGGCGCAGGTACTTGGCATAGGCGCGCAGCAGCGCGACCTGCCGCCACTGCAGTCCGGCCCGCAGCACCAGGCGGTTGAAACCGTCATTCTCGATCGCGCCCGCCCACAGCCATTCGGCGGTCGCCGCGAGCAGCGGGGCGGCGCTATCGAGATCGACCGCAGAGCCGTCGGCGGTTTCGACCGTCATCACCTGGAGCGCTACCGTCTGTCCGGTCTTCTCGTCGCTCAGCCGGAACGGCACTTCGTTCAGTACCCTCAGCCCCAGGTTCTCCGTCGGCGGCAGGATATCGCTCAGCGCGATGGCCTCTTCGGGGTGGAACAGGCGAATGTCGAAGCGATGCGGCGGCTGCCCCGGCTCACGAGTCAGCCGGATGCCGAACGGCGTGCCCTTGGACGCCGCCTGCAGCAACTCGAGGTCCTCGACCGCGCGCGCCGCCGGATAGGCCTCGCGGTAGGCGGGTGGAAACCAGTGCCGCCAATGCCGCGCGGTCTCGCGCCCTGCGACTTCGCCCAGCCGGCCCTGCAACGCCAGGCGCAGCCGGTCGTTCCACGACGTCGCAGCCTCCGTGAGCTTTTGCTCGAGGTCCGAAAGATCGGGCGTCGGCGTGTCGGGCGCGGCGAGTTTCAGCGTGTACAGGACCTGGGCGAGCGCCGATTCCTTGGCCGTCGTCACGGCTGTCGAGATGACTTCACCCTGCCACGCCGCTGCCAGCATCCCGGCGATGCGCTCGCTCAAGGTGGCATCGAAGCGTTCGCGCGGCACGAACACCAGGCAGGTCGCAAACCGTTCGACCGGATCGCGGCGCACGAACAGCGCCACCCGCCGCCGCTCCTGCAATTGCAGGATGCCAAGCACGTGGTCGTACAAGGTCGCCACGTCGATCTGGAACAGTTCATCGCGCGGATAGGAGTCGAGGATCGACAGCAGCGCCTTGCCGTCGTGGCTGTCGCGCTCGATGCCCGAGCGGCCGAGGATTTCGGCGACCCGGCCACGCAGCAACGGAACGTCGACGGTCATGGCGTGATAGGCGGCAGAGGTGAACAGCCCCGCCAGCCGCCGTTCGCCGGTCACGCGGCCGTCGGCGTCGTAGGTCTTCACGATCACGCAATCCATCGGGCCGCTGCGATGGACCAGGGATTGCCGGTCGGTCTTGACGATCAGGATGTTGTGCGTGCCGCGGGCGAAGCGCGCCATCGCCGCGCCACCGCCGACGCCCGCGTCGAACAGCCTCGCCTCGTCGCGCCGCAGGACGCCGAGCGCCGATCCGGGCAACAGTTCGTAGCGCAGGCCCGACGGCGAGGCAGGATCGTCGGCGTAGCGATAGCGACGATGGCCGAGGAAGGTGAAATGGTCGTCCTCGAGCCAGCGCAGGAATTCCTCGTATTCCGCGAGGTTGGCCGATTTGCCCGGCACCAGGTCCGCGATGGCGTCGAGACAGGCCTGGCGCATCGGCCGCCAGTCCTCGACGGCCATGCGCACCTCGGCCAGCACGCGGGTCAGCGCGGCCGACAGGGAATCGAGCGTGCCGGGATCGCCCTGGCGGTCGATCTCGATATGCATCAGCGATTCGCGGCGCGCCCGCGGGCCCGCCTCGTTCGCCATCTCGATCAGGTCGCCGTCAAGGTCGCGGCGTGCCGCCATCACGGGATGGGCAAGCAGGGCGACGCCGAGTTCGCGGCGGTTCAGCTCGTTGGTGATCGAGTCGACCAGGAACGGCATATCGTCGTTGACGATCTGCACGATCGTGTGGCGGCTCTCGAATCCGTGGTCGTCGGTCGTCGGATTGAAAGCCCGCACCTTGGCGACGCCCGGCAGGCGGCGCCGGGCGAAGGCGAGCAGGGAAGTCGCGGCGGCGGCGCGCTCCGCCGCCGGGGCGGCCAGCAGGTCCCGGTCGGCGACGCGTTCGTAGAGGCGACGGGCGAACTGGGCCGCTTCCTCGCTGCCCGCGGCACGCAGGGCCAGGGCGCAGATCGCGTCCAGGCCGTAGGCAGGCCGCCCCACGGAGGATAAGGCGGCTGGCACCGCGACCGTGGACATCAGTTGCCTCCCTTTATCCGACCTCGCCGGACGACCGCTCGGACGAGCCGGATGTTAAGCCTCCATGTGACGAAATGACGACGAAACTTGCGGCGGCCAGAAGTGCCCATCGCATCGGCCCTTTCGCGACCCCTGCCGACGCGCCTGCGCCTTTTTTCTGCCGTTTCTGTTTCCGGCCCAAGGATTCCGCGGCAAGGCGCGTTTTGTTCTCATTTTTTGCTGCACCTGCGAAGGTTTGCATACGGCCGAAATTGTCTGAATCTGAGAACTATTTTTTTAGCCTTTTTCAAATAGTTAAGTGGGAATTCCTGAGATTCACACGCGGTTCATAAAATTCGCGATGACACCCCAAACAGGTAACGTATCATCAAGGGATAGTGGGGGTCGGCCAACGGCTCCCAATTAGTAGGTGTCTTCCACAAGGTGTTTTATCCACATCTGTGGACAAGAAGAAAATGGGGGCCGCAAGTGTTTGATGTTGTTCAGGTTCGAAGCGGTGCGCGGGTTGTTACCGACTCCTCACGGGATGCCCGACTGACGGCCTTCGGCAAGGCCACTCTTTCCGACCGGTATCTCCTTCCCGGCGAATCCTATCAGGACATGTTTGCCCGCGTGGCGTCGGCCTATGCCGACGACGAGGCGCATGCCCAGCGCATCTACGACTACATCTCCAATCTCTGGTTCATGCCGGCGACCCCCGTTCTGTCGAACGGCGGCACCTCGCGTGGTCTCCCGATCTCCTGCTTCCTGAACGAGGCCAACGACTCGCTGGAAGGCATCGTCGGCCTCTGGAATGAGAATGTCTGGCTGGCGGCTCGCGGCGGCGGCATCGGCTCGTACTGGGGCAACCTCCGGTCGATCGGCGAGAAGGTCGGCATGAACGGCAAGACCTCCGGCGTCGTGCCCTTCATCCGCGTCATGGATTCGCTCACACTGGCGATCTCCCAGGGTTCGCTGCGCCGCGGTTCGGCCGCCTGCTACTTGCCGGTCAGCCATCCCGAGATCGAGGAATTCATCGAGATGCGCCGTCCGACCGGCGGCGATCCCAACCGCAAGGCGCTGAACCTCCATCACGGCCTGCTGATCAGCGACGCCTTCATGCGCGCGGTCGAGAACGACGAGGAATGGGCGCTGACCTCGCCGAAGGACGGCGCGGTTCTGCGCAAGATCTCAGCGCGCAATCTGTGGATCCGCATCCTGACGGCACGCGTGGAGACCGGCGAGCCGTACCTGATCTTCGTCGATCACGTGAACAAGGCGCGGCCCGAGCACCACAAGCTGGGTGGTCTCGAGGTCAAGACCTCGAACCTGTGCAGCGAGATCACGCTGCCGACCGGCGTCGACAAATACGGCAAGCAGCGCACCGCGGTGTGCTGCCTGAGTTCGCTGAATCTCGAGAGCTACCTCGAGTGGCACGAGCACCCAACCTTCATCGAGGACGTGATGCGCTTCCTCGATAACGTCCTGGAAGGCTTCATCCAGAGCGCCGGTTCAGATTTCGCGCGTGCCACCTACGCCGCCATGCGTGAGCGCTCGGTGGGTCTCGGCGTGATGGGCTTCCACTCCTTCCTGCAGCAGAACAACATCCCGCTCGAATCGGTGATGGCCAAGGTGTGGAACAAGAAGATGTTCAAGCACATCCGCGGCCAGTGCGACGACGCTTCGCACAAGCTGGCGGACGAGCGCGGCGCCTGCCCCGATGCCGCCGACTACGGCATCAAGGAGCGCTTCAGCCACAAGCTGGCGATCGCGCCGACCGCGTCGATTTCGATCATCTGCGGCGGCGCTTCGCCCGGCATCGAGCCGTCGGCGGCCAACGTCTACAATCACAAGACGCTGTCGGGCTCGTTCGTGGTGCGCAACCCGTACCTCGAGAAGGTGCTCGAGCAGAAGGGCAAGAACGACGAAGATACCTGGACGTCGATCATGACCAGCCAGGGTTCGGTTCAGCATCTCGACTGCCTCGACGACCACGAGAAGGCCGTGTTCAAGACAGCCTTCGAGCTGGATCAGCGCTGGCTGGTCGAGCACGCGGCCGACCGCACGCCCTATATCTGCCAGAGCCAGTCGCTCAACATTTTCCTTCCGGCCGACGTGCACAAGCGCGACCTGCATCAGATTCACATGATGGCCTGGAAGCGCGGCGTGAAGAGCCTCTACTACTGCCGCTCGCTCAGCATCCAGCGCGCCGACGTGGTCTCGAGCGATGCGGTTGTGGCCTCGCTCGGCGACCAGGCGCTCGCCATTCCGAAGACGACCGACGCCCCCCTGGCGCCTATGGGTCTGACTCTTCCGCAGGCACCTGCGGCGGAGTCCAACAACTACGAAGAGTGTCTGAGCTGCCAGTAAAGCAAAACGCCTCACCCTGAGACGCGGCGCGAAAGCGTCGCTTCTCGGAGGGTGAGCCCCAACTCGGTGCGGTCGCCATCCTTCGAGACGGCGCTTCGTGCCTCCTCAGGATGAGGTCTTCAGCCGATGTCTCTTCTCGACGCCAAGCCAATCTACAAGCCGTTCCACTATCCGTGGGCCTATGACGCGTGGCTCATGCAACAGCGCCTTCATTGGCTGCCGGAAGAGGTGCCGCTGGCCGACGACGTCAAGGACTGGCGCAACAAGCTGACCGACAGCGAGCGCCATTTGCTGACGCAGATCTTCCGCTTCTTCACCCAGGCCGACGTCGAGGTGAACAACTGCTACATGCGGCACTACAGTCGCGTCTTCAAACCGACCGAAGTGCAGATGATGCTGGCCGCCTTCTCGGCGATGGAAACCGTGCACGTCGCCGCCTATAGCCACCTGCTCGACACGATCGGCATGCCGGAGACGGAATACTCGGTCTTCCTCACCGTCAAGGAGATGAAGGACAAGTACGACTACATGCAGGGCTTCAACGTCGAGTCGAAGGCCGACATCGCCAAGACGCTGGCCGTGTTCGGCGCCTTCACCGAAGGCCTGCAGCTGTTCGCCAGCTTCGCCATGCTGATGAACTTCCCGCGCTTCAACAAGATGAAGGGCATGGGCCAGATCGTGACCTGGTCGGTGCGCGACGAGACGCTGCACTGCAACTCGATCGTGAAGCTGTTCCGCACCTTCGTGCAGGAGAATCCGGAGATCTGGACCGAGGCGCTGCAGCGCGAGCTCTACGTTGCCTGCTCGACCATCGTCGACCACGAGGACGCCTTCATCGACCTGTCCTTCGAACTGGGCGGCATCGAGGGCATGACAGCCAACGACGTGAAGCGCTACATCCGCTTCATCGCCGACCGGCGCCTGACCCAGCTCGGCCTGCAGCCGATATACCGCGCGGACGCCAAGAATCCGCTGCCGTGGATGGACCAGATGCTCAACGCCATCGAGCACACCAACTTCTTCGAGAACCGTGCCACGGAGTACTCCAAGGCCTCGACGCGCGGCTCGTGGGACGAGGCGTTCAGCTAAGGGCGCGTTCCCCCGGCTTGGCCGGCTCGCCTTGAAAACAATCAGCGGCAAGTGGAACGACGCGCCCGAGGCGGTGACGCTGATTGATGCGCATCATCACCTGTGGGATATGAAGGCCAACTACTACCCGTTCCTGTCCGACAAGCCCGAGCCGCACTTCTTTCTGGGGCCGTACGACGCGATCCGGCGCGACTACCTGCCGGGAGACTATCTGCGCGATTCGAAGGCGCACAACGTCCTGACGACGGTTCATTGCGAAGCCGAGATGGATCGCAACGCCCAGGTCGCCGAAACGCAGTGGCTGACCGAGGTGAATGCGCGCCACGGCTTTCCCGGCGCGATCGTTGCCCATGCCTGGTTCGACACCGACAACGCCGATGAGATTCTGGCTGCGCAGGCGAAGTTTCCGCTGGTCCGCGGCATCCGCTCCAAGCCGGTGACGTCCCTGCAGCCCGGCGCCGGCACACCAGGCGCACCGGGAACCATGCAGGACGCGAAGTGGCTGAAGGGCTTTGCCCTGCTCGAGAAGTACGGGCTCTCCTGGGATCTTCGCGTGCCAGCCTGGCATCTCGCCGAAGCGGCCGAAGTCGCGCGGCAGTTTCCGCGCACGCCGATCGTGCTCAACCATACCGGATTTCCCTGGGACCGCAGCGAAGAGGGGCTGGCCGCCTGGCGCCGCGGCATGGAGGCCGTGGCCCGGCAGCCGAACGTGCACGTCAAGGTGTCGGAATTCGGCCTGAAGGAAGCGGCCTGGGACTACGAGTCGAACCGGCGGGTCGTGCTCGAGGCGATCGCGATCTTCGGCATCGAGCGCTGCCTCTTCGCGACCAACTTCCCCGTGGCAGGCCTCAGGATCGACTACGACACTTTGGTGCGCTCGCTCAGCCGCATGCTTGCGGATCGGTCGGCGGCCGATCGCGACCGCTTTTTCTGGAAGAACGCCGCGAGCTTCTATCGGCTCACGGTTCCGGTCTAGCTCGCAAGAGCGCTGCTCGTCTTCTTCGTCATCGCTGCCTCGAAAGCGTTGAGGCGTTCGGCGAACTTGCCGTTGATCGAGGGGCCTTCGCTGCTTTCGGGGATGGCGGGCAGGGTCTCGTAGAAGTGGCAGGCGACGCGATGGCCGGGACCTGCATCACGCAGCCTAGGCTCCTCTTGGCGGCAGCGGTCCTGGGCGAACGGGCAGCGCGTGTGGAAGCGGCAGCCGCTGGGAGGGGCGAGGGGACTCGGCACGTCGCCGGCCAGCAAGAGGCGCTGCTTGCGGATGCCAGGGTCGGGTCGAGGGATCGCGGACAGGAGCGCGCGCGTATAGGGATGCAGCGGCGCCGCATAGAGCGTCTTCTTGGACGCGATCTCGACCAGCTTGCCGAGATACATCACCGCGACGCGATCGCTGATGTTCTTCACCACCGCGAGGTCGTGGGCGATGAACAGGTAGGAGAGTCCGAAGCGTTGCTGCAGGTTCTGCAGCAGATTCACGATCTGCGCCTGGATCGAGACGTCGAGGGCCGATACAGGCTCGTCGCAAACGATCAGGTCAGGATTGACCGCCAGCGCGCGGGCAATACCAATTCTTTGGCGCTGTCCGCCCGAGAATTGGTGCGGATAGCGTCGCGCATGCTCTGGCAGTAGGCCGACTACCTCGAGCAATTCACGTACCCGCGCGGCGCGCTCGGTCGGCGTGCCGATCTCGTGCACGTTCAGCGGCTCGGCCAGGATCTCGCCCACCGTCATGCGTGGGTTCAGGGACGCGTAGGGATCCTGAAATATGATCTGCATGTGCCGGCGCAGCCGGCGCAGCACATTCTTGTCGAAATTCGCGATCTCCTCGCCTTTGAAGCGGACCGAGCCCGCGGTGGGGTCCATCAGCCGCAGCACCAGCCGGCCGGTCGTCGACTTGCCGCAGCCGGATTCGCCCACCAGGGCGAGCGTCTCGCCGCGCGCGATCTCGAAGCTCACGTCTTCGACCGCCCGCACCAGGCCGATCACCCGGCGCCGGATCAGCCCGCGGCCGACCGGAAAGTGCTTTATCAGCCCGTCGACCTTGAGGACTGGTGCGAGGGCAGTTCCGGATACGGCCTGGCTCATGCCACCACCTGCTCGATGGGCGCCTTCCAGCAGGCCACCCGGTGCCCGGCTCCCATCTCCCGCAACGGTGGCGGATCGTCATGGCACCTGGCGTCGGCAAAGGGGCAGCGTGGCGCGAAGCGGCAGCCCCTGGGTTGGCGATTGGCGGACGGCACCGTGCCCTCGATGGTGGCGAGCCGCTCGCGCTCGACGTCGAGGCGCGGAATCGAGCCCAGCAGGCCGATCGTGTAGGGATGCTGGGGGTCGACGAACAGGGCGGCGGCCGGCGCCTGCTCGACGATCTTGCCCGCGTACATCACCAAGACTTCGTCGGCCATTTCGGCAATGACGCCGAGATCGTGGGTGATCACCAGGATCGCCATGCCAAGGCGGCGCTGAAGGTCCTGCAGCAGGTCGAGAATCTGAGCCTGGATGGTGACATCGAGCGCCGTGGTCGGCTCGTCGGCAATCAGCAGGGTGGGCTCGCAGGAGAGCGCCATGGCGATCATCACCCGCTGTCGCATGCCGCCGGACATGCGGTGCGGAAAATCGTCGAAGCGCTCGGCGGCCGATGGGATACGCACAAGTTCCAGCATCTCGATTGCGCGCTTCTTTGCTGCAGCCGGCGACATCTGTGTGTGGGCCAGGATCGCCTCGACGATCTGTTGTCCGATGGTGTGCACCGGATTGAGCGACGTCATCGGCTCCTGGAAGATCATGGACATCTTGCCGCCGCGCAGGCGGCGACGATCGTCGCGCGAGAGGCCCAGTATGTCGCGACCGTCGAACATCACTGCATCGGCCTGCACCTCGCCGGGCGGGCTCGCGACCAGGCCCATGACCGACAGCGACGTCACCGACTTGCCGCAGCCCGATTCGCCGACCAGGCCGACCGTGCGGCCGCGCGGCACGGAGAAGTCGATGCCGTCGACTGCGCGAAACAGGCCACGGTCGGTGTGGAAGTGGGTCCTGAGGCCGCGGACCTCGAGCAAGGTGTCCATCAGAACGAGTAGTCCAGGCCCTTGTAGAAGGTATTCTGATAGAGCATGTGCGGCCGCACGCCTTTCAGCTTCTTCAGGCTGGTGGTGTACATGGCGATGTTCATCACCGGCATCCAGAGATGCTGCTCGGTGACCCGCTGCTGGGCGAGACCGTAATACTTGGCGCGGTCGGCTTCGCTCAGAGACGCTTTGCCTTTGGCCAGCAGCTCGTCGGTCTGCTTGTCGTTCCAGTTCATGCGGTTGGGAGCCGGCATGTTCTTGGAGTCGAAATAGAAGTTCAGCAGATCGCCGGCCGACATGTACGGAAACGTCACCGTCCACAGCTCGTAGTCCTGCTTGCCCATTTCAGCCGGCGCAATGGTCGAATCGAATCCGACGATCTTCCAGTCGACGCCGATCTTGCGCATGTAGCCCTGGATCGCCTCCGACACGCGCGGGAAGTAGGCGACCTGGGTGAACAGAACGCGCGGCGCCAGCTTCATGCCGTCTTTCTCGCGGATGCCGTCGCTGCCAACTTTCCAGCCGGCTTCGTCGAGCAGCTTCTTTGCGCGTTCGACGTCTTCCTTGATGATGCCCTTGGTCGAGTCGGCGAAATCGAGCGCCTTGGGATCGATGAAGGTGTAGGCGGGCTCGGCCTGTCCCAGCATGATGCCCTTGGTGATCTCGGCGCGGTTGATGCCGATGTTCATCGCCTCGCGCACCCGCTTGTCGGCCACCATCGGCCGGGTGGTCTTGTAGCCGTAGTACATGAGCTGGAAGTTGGGCACGGCTTCCTGGACATTGAGGTTGGGCGCGGCCTTGACCTGGCTGATGAACTGCAGCGGGATCTGGTGCGTGACGTCGAACTGGCCGCCCATCATGGCCGCAACCCGGCTCGAATCCTCCGGCACGATCTTGATAACCATCTTCTCGAACTTAACCGGCCCCTTGTTCTGGTACATCGAAGGGCCCCATCTGTAGGCGTCGTGGCGCTTCAGCACGATCTCGGTGCGCGGCTGCCAGCTGTCGAAGCACCACGGGCCGGTGCCGTCGGCACCCTTCACGCCATAGTCCTTGCCCAGCGTCTCGACGCTCTCCTTGTTGTGGATTGCCATGGTAAACATGGTCATGTTGAGCAGTAGGTCGGCGTAGGGCTCGTTCATCTCGTACTCGACCGTGTACTTGTCGGTCGCGCGCACCTCCTTGAGGTTGCCGGCCCGCCAGGCAAGCGGTGCCTTGAGCTCGGGACTGACCAGCCGCTTGATCGAATAGACTACATCGTCGGCGGTGAACTTCTTGCCCGAGCAGAACTGCACGTCCTCGCGCAGCTTGAAGGTGTAGATCTTGCCGTCCGGGCTCATCGTCCATGATTTGGCGAGATAGGGGATCGTCGTCTTTCCGTCCCAGTCCATCGCCACCAGTGTGTCCTGGAACATGTTGACGATGTCGGAGGACGGCGACCACGTCGTGCGGGCGCCGTCATAGTGCGGCGCATCGAGCGATTTCATGACGCGTAGGGTCTGCGCATCCGCGATCGACGAGAAAGAAACAACACCAAGCAACGCGACTGCACTCTTCACCATCGTACCCATGGTCGTTCCCTCGCTGTGTTCGTTCCCCGTATTTCAGAAGGAGGCGTCGAGCCCCTTGTAGAAGGTGTTCTGGTAGATCATGTGCAGCCGCATGCCCTTCAGCTTCTTGTTGGTGACCTGGTCCATGTTGATATTGAGTACGGGCATCCAAAGGTGCTCGTTCATCGCCTTCTGCTGGACCAGCGCGTAGTATTTGGCGCGATCGTTGGGCGTCAGCGCCATGCGACCCTGGCGCAGCCATTCGTCGGTCTCGGCGTCTTTCCAGTTCATCCGGTTGGGCGTCGGGATGTTTTTTGAATCGAAGTATATGTTCATCAGGTCACCTGCCGACAGATAGGGCACGGTGACGGACCAGATCTCGTAGTCCTGTTCGGCCATCTTGGCGGCGGCGATGGTCGAGTCCCAGGGCTGCAGCTGCCAGCCGACTCCGATCTTGCGCAGGTAACCCTGGATCGCTTCGGCGACGCGCGCCGAGTTGGCATTGGCCGTGTAGTAGACCTTGGGCTGCAGCTTCACGCCGTCCTTCTCGCGGATGCCGTCGCTGCCGAGCTTCCAGCCCGCCTCGTCGAGCAGCTTCTTCGCCCGCTCGGCGTCTTCCTTGACGATACCCACGGTCTTGGGATCGTGGTCGAGCGCCGCCGGATCGACGAAAGTGAAGGCGGGATCGGCGTTGCCAAGCAGGATGCTCTTGGCGATGGCATTGCGGTCGATCGCGATGCTCATCGCCTCGCGCACCCGCTTGTCGGCCACCATCGGCCGGGCGGTCTTGAAGCCGAAATAGAGCAGCTGGAAGTTGGGCTTGGCTGCGCTGACCGTGAGCATGGGTGCGGTCTTGGCCTGGCTGATGAACTGTGAGGGGAATTGATGCGTGACGTCGAACTGCCCGGCCATCATGGCGGCGACCCGGCTTGAATCCTCCGGCACGATCTTGATGACCATCTTCTCGAACTTCACCGGCCCCTTGTTCTGGTACATCGAGGGGCCCCATTTGTAGGCGTCGTGGCGCTTCAGCACGATCTGCGTACGCGGCTGCCACGAGTCGAGGCACCACGGGCCGGTGCCATCGGCGCCCTTGACGCCGTAGTCCTTGCCGAGCTGCTCGACATTGTCCTTGTTGAGGATCGCCGTGGTGAACATGGTGAGCTGCAGAAGCAGCTCGGAGAACGGCTCAACCAGCTCGTACTCGACCGTGTAGGGGTCGGGCGCGCGGAGGTCCTTGATTGTGCCGGCACGCCAGGCGAAGGGCCCCTTGATCTCCGGGCTGGTCAGTCGCTTGAAGGTGAAGATTACGTCCTCGGCAGTCATCTTCTTGCCCGAGCAGAAGGTGACGTCGTCGCGCAGCTTGAAGGTGTAGAGCTTGCCGTCGGGGCTCACCGTCCAGGACTTGGCGAGATAGGGGATCGGCGTCTTGCCATCCCAGTCGAGGGCCACCAGCGTGTCCTGGATCATGTTGACGATGTCGGAGGTCGGTCCCCAGCTCGTGCGCTGCGCGTCGTAGTGCGGCGCATCGATGCCCTTCATCATGTTCAGGGTCTGCGCGGACGCAAGACCGGCGGTGCATGCTACGCAACCCAACGCGAACGCTGCTCTCAGAAGAAATCTGATCATGTCTGCAGCCTCGGATCGAGGACGTCGCGCAATGCGTCGCCCAGAAGGTTGGCGGCCAGCACGATGACGAAGATCATGCAGCCTGGAATCGTCGCGATGTGCGGCGCCATGAAGAGGAAGTCGCGGCCCTGCGCGGCCATCATGCCGAGTTCGGCGGTCGGCGGCTGGGCGCCCATGCCGAGAAAGCCGAGGGCCGAACCGATCAGGATGATCTGGCCGAAGCGCAGGGTGAGAAAGACGAAGATGGTCGAGATGCAGTTGAGCGTCAGGTAGCGCCAAATCAAGGTGCGGTCGGCGACACCGACGGCGCGGCCGGCCTCCATGAACTCCTGGCCCATGACCCCGACGGCGGCGCCGCGCGCCACACGAGCGACGTCCGGTACGGTCGCGACAACAAGCGCGATCACGACGGCGCCGAGGCCCGCGCCGGCGACGGCGGCCACCGCGAGGCCGATCAGGATCGCCGGAAAGGCCAGCATCACGTCGACCAGCCGCATGATCCAGCCGTCGGCTACCGGGTAATAGGCGGCGAGGATTCCGAGGAAGCCGCCAAGCAGGCCGCCGACGATCACGCCGACCAGGCCCAGCATCAGCGTGTTGCGCGTGCCATAGATGACACGACTAAGGATGTCGCGGCCGGTATTGTCGGTGCCGAACCAGTGCTCCTCGTTCGGCGGCTGCATCACCTTAGTGAGATCGGTGAAGTAGGGATCGTAGGGCGCGACCCAGGGCGCGAAGATCGCCGCCAGTGCGATCAGGCTCAGCACCAATGTGGCGCCGGCCGCCACCTTATCGCGCGCCAGCCGGCGCAGCACACCGGAGCGGGCGAACAGGCCGGTGGATTCGTCGAGGCCGGGCGTCACGACTGTCATGGTTGCTGCCCTCTCAATGCCGTTGAACGCGAGGATCGAGATAGACGTAGAGCACGTCGACCAGCAGATTGATCGACAGGAAGGCGATGGCGAGAATCATGATGGCGCCCTGCGCCGTTGGAAAATCGCTGGAAACGATGGCGCCCACGGCGAGGCGGCCGACGCCTGGCCAGGCGAACATGGTTTCGGTCACCACCGCGCCGCCCAGCAGGAACGCCGCCTGCAGTCCGATCAGGGTAACGACGGGAATGAGCGCGTTGCGCAGAGCGTGATGGACGATCACCACCGTCTCGCGCAGGCCTTTGGCCCGTGCAGTGCGGACGAAATCGGCGCCCAGCACTTCGAGCACTGCGGTGCGCGTCAATCGCGCGATCGGCCCGATCAGCACCATGCCGAGGGTCGCTGCGGGCAGGATCAGGCTCGGCAGACCGCCGTCCCACACCGGGCCGGTGCGGCCGGTGAATGGCAGCAGGCCCCACTTGAAGCCGACAAACTGGATCAGGAGCAAGCCGATGAAGAACACCGGCATTGAAACGCCGGCCACCGAGATCGCCATGATTACTCGGTCGGCGATGCTGCCGCGCTGCACGGCGGCGAGGGTGCCAAGTGTCAGGCCGAGCGGAATGGCGATCAGCATTGCGCCCAGCATCAGTTCGACGGTGGGGCCGATGGTGAGGCCGAGCTCCTCGATCACCATCTTGTTGGAAATGATCGAGCGGCCGAGATCGCCGCGTAGCACGCGGCCGATATATTCGGCGAACTGGATCGGGATCGGCCGGTCGAGGCCGAGCTCCTGCCGAATCGCCGCGATTGTTTCGGCCTTGGCGTCAGGTCCGGCGATGATCATCGCTGGATCGGCCGGGACGACCTGCAGCAGGCAGAAGCAAAGGAAGAGCACCCCGAGCAGGGCGGGGAAAGAGACCAGCAGGCGGTGGACGATCTGACGACCCATACGCTGCCCCTCAGCCGAACAAGCAAGGGGGAGCGCGCCGGCCAAGCCGGCGTGTCTCGAAGCGCTCCTCCCTGTCATCGATCGCTTCTTCGGCTTGCGCCGTGAACGACCATTTATTGAATTGAGTGTGGCAGGCCGCCCGCTGAACGCAAGCGCTTCGGAACGACGTCCCGCACCACGGAGCCGCGGTCGCGCACTCGTGAACGCCGCGCGGAGTGCATGCGAACGAATGAGCGACCGGACCAGGGGGGTGCGTGGACACTCCTATGGTGATGTCACCATGACACCGTCCGCGCCCTTTCCATGACGCTCGTCACTGTCAGGCGCAATGCGCTCGCATTAGTTTTCTGCCTGCGACGCATAGCACGCGGCGATTCGCGCGCAATGTCCGCCTTCTTGTTTCTCGTCTGTCTCCGTCGGGCTCTAGTTTCTTAAGTCATTGATTCAACAAGACGACTCCCAAGAGGTCCGATTGTTCTCCCGGTGTCTTTAGAGGCCGCGAGAGCCGGACGTCCCTGCCCGCCTTCGACAAGATTTCGATCATTCGGTTACGCCCAACCGCCGGCATGCGGCAGCACATGGCCGGTGATGAATCCCGCGCCGTCAGAACAGAGGAAGCAGACCGCGGCACCCAGCTCCGCCGACTTGCCGAGACGCCCCAGCGGGATTTGCGCCGTCATCTTGGCCATCGCGTCCTTGTTGGCGAGCAGGGCCGGCGGGAAGTAGTCGGGGTTCTCGACGTAGTTCGAGCCCACTGCGTTAACAGTGATGCCGTCGCGGCCGAGTTCCTTGGCGAGCGAGGAGACCAGTCCGTTGGCCGCGGCGCGCGCCGAGACGTAGGGTGCGTAGTTGGCGATGCCGCGTAGCGGCGCGGCGGACGAGACGAACACGATGCGGCCCGACTTGCGCCGGCGCATCGATGGCGCCACGAGCTGCACCAGGCGAAAGGGCATTACCGCCATCGTCTCGAGCGCCGTGCGGAAATCCTCCAGCCGCGCCTCGGCGATCGGCGCGCGCAGCGCGGGGAAGGCGTCGTTGTTGACCAGCGCGTCGATGCGGCCGTGGCGCTTCAGCGCCTCGTCGACCATGGCGACCGGTTCGGTCGAGCTGAGCGCGTGCGCGCCGGGGAACTGGCCTTCATATTTGCGGCGGGCGGTCGCGGCCTCGAAGGCGGGATCGTGCGCCAGCACCGTGGCACCCTCGGAAAGCGCCACCTGGGTGGTGCCGGAACCCGCGAATTTCTCGACATTGGTGATCAGAATCACTCGGTCTTTCAGCATCATGGGGAGTCCTATAGGTTCGACGCCGATGAATCCTGAACCGACCGATACCCCCGATCCGGCCGCCGGGCAAAGCGCCTCTTTCGGCTTCCGCGAGGTTCCTGCCGCCGAGAAGGAAGGAATGGTGCGGCGCGTGTTCGAGAGCGTGGCGCCCAGCTACGACCTGATGAACGATCTGATGAGCGGCGGCATTCATCGGCTCTGGAAGAACACGCTGATCGACGTCGCCAATCCCCGGCCGGGCGAGAAGTTCCTCGACGTGGCGGGCGGCACTGGCGACATCGCCTTCCGGATCCTGCGCAGGCAGGGGGAACGCGCCAATGTCACGGTGTGCGACATCAACCACGCGATGCTCTCGGTCGGGCGCAACCGCGCCATCGACCGCGGCCTGCTGAAGGGACTGACCTGGAGCACCGGCGACGCCGAGGCGCTGCCGTTTCCCGACTGCAGCTTTGACGGCTATACGATCGCCTTCGGCCTGCGCAACGTCACCAATATCGACAAGGCACTGTGCGAGGCGTGGCGCGTGCTGAAGCCCGGCGGCCGCTTCTACTGCCTGGAATTCAGCAAGGTCACGCCGGCGCCGGTGGCGCGCGCCTACGACACCTATTCCGAACGCGCCCTGCCGTGGCTCGGCCGGGTGATCGCGCGCGATGCCGAGTCCTATCGCTATCTGCACGAAAGCATTCGCCGCTTTCCGCCGCAGCACGAGCTCGCCCGCCGCATGGTCGAGGCGGGCTTCGGCAATGTCGCTTGGCGCAACCTGACGATGGGCGTCGTGGCGCTCCACTCCGGCTGGCGCGTCTAGTCATGTTTCGCGCGTTGCGCAATTCCTGGCGGCTGCTTCGGCTCGCGCTCAGCTTCGCGCGGCACGATGCCCTGTTTCCGCTGGAGATCCTGGGCATCGCGCCGGCACTGATCGCCTGGGCGCGGCTGTTCCGTTCGCGCCGCGACAAACGCCGCCCGGGCGAGCGGCTGGCGGCGGCGCTGCAGGACATGGGCCCGAGCTTCATCAAGCTCGGCCAGGCGCTGTCGACCCGCGCCGATCTCCTGAGCGAAGGGGTCGCGGCCGACCTGGCGCGGCTGCAGGACCATCTGCCGGCCTTTCCGGGAAGCGAGGCGCGCGCCACGATCGAGCGCGAGCTCGGCCAGCCGATCGACGCCTTGTTCGCGAGTTTCGACGATCAGCCGATCGCCGCCGCCTCGATCGCACAGGTCCATTTCGCCGTTACGACCGACGGCCGTGACGTCGCTGTCAAGGTGTTGCGACCGGGCATCGAGGCGGCGTTCCAGCGCGATCTCGATCTCTTCTACTGGATGGCTGAACTGGTCGAGCGCACGCAGCCGCGCTTTCGCCGGCTGAAGCCGGTCGAGTCGGTCCGCGCCTTCGCCGACGTAGTGCGCATCGAGATGGACCTTCGTATGGAAGCCGCCGCGGCCGAGGAGTTGGGCGAGAATTTCCGCGACGATCCGCGCTATCGCGCGCCCGCCATCGACTGGGATCGCACCGCCGAGCGTGTGTTGACGCTCGAGCGGGTGAACGGCACGCCGATCGGCGACCGCGAGGCGATCGTCGCCGCCGGCCACGATGCCGACGCGGTGATGCAGAAGTGCGCCGAGGCCTTCTTCTATCAGGTTTTCCGCGACGG
>CAYZQZ010000012.1:18415-24191 GCA_964480235.1 uncultured Reyranella sp.
ACGCGGTGATGCAGAAGTGCGCCGAGGCCTTCTTCTATCAGGTTTTCCGCGACGGATTCTTCCATGCCGACATGCACGGCGGCAATGCCTTCGTCGATGCCGAGGGCCGCATCGTCCCAGTCGATTTCGGCATCATGGGTCGCGTCGACGAGGACACGCGCGGCTATCTCGCCGAGCTGCTGGTCGCTTTCCTGCGGCGCGACTACCGCGCCGTCGCCGAAGTGCAGTTCCGTGCCGGCTATGTGCCGGCTGACCAGTCGCTGGAACTGTTTGCCCAGGCCTGCCGTTCGATCGGCGAGCCGATCTTCGGCAAGCCCAGCGCCCAGATCTCCATCGCGCGCCTGTTGGCGCAATTGCTGCGCGTCACCGAACAATTCGAGATGACGGTGCGGCCCGAGCTTCTGCTGCTGCAGAAGACCATGCTGATGGCCGAAGGCATGGGTACGAGGCTCAATCCCACGGTCAATATCTGGGAGCTGGCGCGGCCCCTGATCGAGGAGTGGATGCAGAGCCATTTCGGGCCGCGAGCGATGATGGGCCGCGCGACCGAGGACCTTGTTCGCGGCCTGCGCCGCCTGCCGCGGCTGATCGACAGCATGCACATGGTCGCCGAGCATGAGCGCCGCCGCGTCGAGCGCGAGCTGGTCAAGCCCGCGCCGGTGCCGCAGCGCCTGTGGCCGCGCCTCGGGTTTGCCGAGATCGTCGCAGTGCTGGCGCTGGTCGCCGCCATCGTGGCCTGGCTGCGCTGAACGCTGTGGCTGAGCCATGACCGCCGACCAGATCGTGTTCGGCCTCGCGGTCTTCCTGATCGCGGGTGTGGTCAAGGGCCTGGTCGGCATGGGACTGCCGACCATCGTGATCGCGCTCACTACCCTGGTGCTGCCGCTCACCGAAGCGATCGCGCTGATCGCGCTGCCGACCATCTTCAGCAACGTCTGGCAGGCGGCGGTCGGCGGCAACTTCCGCACCATCCTGCGCCGGCAATGGCCGCTGATCTTCCCGCTGATGATTGTGCTTTACGGCACGATGTGGATCGTCGGGCAGAAGGGGCCGAACTGGGCGTTCATGGTGCTCGCCTCCGTCCTGGTGCTGTACAGCGCGCTCGGCCTGTTCCGCATCCGGCTGCACATCCACGCCGACCTCGAGAAGCCGCTGGGGCCGGTGATCGGCATGATCTCGGGTTTCGTGGCCGGCGTGGTCGGCGTGCCGGTGGTGCCCCTGATGCCCTACCTGCAGGGCCTCGACATCAAGCCGTCGGAGCTGGTGCAGACCTTGGGCGTCGTGCTGTGCGCGACCTCGCTCACGCTCACCGCGTCGCTGCTCAATTTCGGCCTGCTCGATGGCCGCCGGGCCGTGGTCTCGGCTGTCGCGGTGGTGCCGGCCATGGTCGGCATGTATGTCGGCCAGCGCATCCGGCTCCGGCTTTCGATCGAGCAGTTCAGGCTGGCGGTGTTCTGGGCGCTGTTGCTGACCGGGCTCTACACTTTCGCCAGCCGGGTGTTGTGGTAGGCTGGCGATCATGTTGCACGGCAAGCGAATCCTGCTGATCGTTACGGGCGGAATCGCGGCGTTCAAGTCGCTCGAACTGGTCCGTCGGCTGCGCGAGCGCGGCGCCGCAGTGCGCTGCGTGCTGACGGAGGCGGGCGCGAAGTTCGTCACGCCGTTGTCGCTGCAGGCGCTGACCGAGGACAAGGTGTACGGTGACATGTTCTCGCTCACCGACGAGAGCGAGATGGGCCACATCCAGCTCTCGCGCGACGCCGACCTGCTGGTCGTGGCACCCGCGACCGCCAACATCCTCGCCCGCATGGCCGCGGGCCTCGCCGACGATCTCGCCTCGACCGTGCTGCTCGCGACCGACAAGCGCGTGCTAGCGGCGCCGGCGATGAACGTGCGCATGTGGACGCATGCTGCGACTATCGCCAACGTCGAGACCTTGAAGAAGCGCGGCATCACCTTCATCGGCCCCAACGACGGTGCGATGGCCTGCAACGAGCACGGCCCCGGTCGCATGTCGGAGCCGCACGAGATCGCCGACGCGATCGAGAGTATGCTCTCGGACGCCCAGGCCACCGCGGCCGCCGAGCGTCCGCTCGCCGGCAAGCGGGCGCTGGTGACCTCGGGACCGACGCGCGAGGCGATCGATCCGGTCCGCTACATCTCCAATCACTCCTCGGGCAAGCAGGGCCATGCGATCGCCGCGGCGCTTGCCCGGCTCGGCGCCGAAGTGACCCTGGTCAGCGGGCCGGTGTCGGTTGCCGATCCGGCCGGCGTGAAGGTCGTGAAGATCGATTCGGCCGACCAGATGCTGGCGGCCTGTCTCGCGGCCGGCAAACTCGACGTCGCGGTGTGCGCTGCCGCCGTCGCCGACTGGAAGGCCGCTAGGCCCGCGACTGCCAAGATCAAGAAGAAGGCAGGGGCTGCACCGCCGTCACTGGAGCTCACACCGAATCCCGACATCCTGGCGACGCTCTCCAAACATGGGCCTGCCAGGCCGTCCCTCGTCGTGGGCTTTGCCGCCGAGACCGAGAATCTGGTGGCCAACGCCATCGACAAGCGCACACGCAAGGGCTGCGACTGGATCGTCGCCAACGACGTCTCGCCCGCTACCGGCACGTTCGGCGGCGAGCGCAACACGGTGCACCTGATCACTGCCGAAGGCGTGCAGGACTGGCCGACGCTTGCCAAGGACGAGGTCGCGCAGCGGCTCGCCGGCGCGATCGCGCTGCAACTCGGTCGGCCGCGCAGCATCAAGGCCGCGGAGTAGGCATCGATGTCGGGTGTAGAGACCATTGAAATCGAGGTTGTCCGGCTGCCGCACGGACGCGACCTGGCGCTCCCCGACTACGCTACGGCGGCGGCGGCGGGCGCCGACCTGCTGGCCGCGATCGACCAGGACATCGAGCTGAAACCCCTGGAACGGCGGATCGTTCCGACCGGGATTTCGATTGCCCTGCCGGTCGGATTCGAGGCGCAGGTCCGCCCCCGGTCGGGCCTGGCGGCCAAAAACGGCGTCACGGTTGCCAATGCGCCGGGCACCATCGACGCCGACTACCGCGGCGAAGTGGGCGTAATCCTTGTCAATCTGGGCTCCGAATCGTTCCAGATCACGCGCGGCATGCGAATTGCACAGATGATCATCGCCCGTCACGCGCGCGCCGTATGGCGGGAGGTCTCCGAGCTCGACCGTACGGCACGCGGTGCCGGCGGTTTCGGTTCAACCGGAGTATCAGCGGGGTCGGCGCAGAAGAAGTAAGCGGGAAAGGGCCATAGAGGACTCGGGAATGCCTCGGCTCAGCAAAAAGACCATGTTTGCCATCGAGGCGGTCCTCGATGTGGCGTTCCATGTCGGTGATCATCCCGTGCGCAGCGGTGACATCACCGAGCGCCAGCGCATTCCCAAGCGCTATCTCGAGCAGGTGCTGCAGCATCTGGTGCGGGCCGGCATCCTGGCCGGCAAGCGGGGACCGCGCGGTGGCTACCGCCTGGGGCGCGACCGAAAATTGATCACACTGGGCGAGGTCGTGCGGGTCGTGCGCCGGCTCGAGGCCGAGACCGAGCCCAACGATCCCTCGGTCGGGTCCGCGCTCGCTCATGAAGTGGTATGGCCGATGTGGGAGAAGCTGCGCGAGGACATGATGAGCCAGCTCGACCACATCACGATCGACGATCTCTGCCAGCGCGCTTCCGCCAAGGGCCTGGTCAACGGTAGTCGGCCGGCTCAAGGGCACGTCGCCGCCTGAAATTTCCTGCTATATGCTCCGCCGCCTTTAGACGGAGGAGCAACACATGGCCAAGGCCAAGGCAAAAGCAAAACCGAGCCCGCGCAACAAGAAGCTGTACGACGAGGGCATGAAGATGCGCAAAGCCGTGCTGGGCGCGGCTTATGTCGACAACTCGATGGCGAACGCGGCAAACGACGAGTTCATGATGTCGTTCCAGGACATCACCACCGAGTACTGCTGGGGTTATGCCTGGACACGGCCGGGCCTGTCGAAAAAGACGCGCTCGATGCTGAACCTCGCCATGCTGGCGGCGCTCAATCGCGGCCCCGAGCTCAAGCTGCACATCAACGGCGCGCTGAACAACGGCCTGACCAAGGAGGAGATCAAGGAGATCTTCCTGCAGGTCGCGATCTATTGCGGCATTCCCGCGAGCCTCGATGCCTTCAAGACGGCCAGTGGCGTCTTCAAGGAACGTGGCATCTGAGATCGTCGTTCGGGCCGCGCGGGCCGGTGAGGCGCAAATTCTCACCGCGCTCTGCGTGCGCTCGAAGGCGTATTGGGGCTACGACGCGGAATTCATGCGGCTGAGCGAGGCCCCGCTCACGGTGAGCGAGGCGGATGTCGCCTCCGGCCGCGTCCTGGTCGCCGAGCGCGAGCGACTGCTCTTCGGCATGGCGAAGGTCGAGCCCGACGGCGAGCTCGGCATGATGTTCGTCGATCCACTCGCAATGGGACGTGGCGCCGGGCGGGCGCTGTTTGAGGCTTCGGCCACCCTGGCGCGACGGCTGGGCGCGCGGCGCATGGCGATCCTTGCCGATCCCAATGCCGCGTCGTTCTACGAGCGAATGGGTGCGCGCTGGGTCGGCCAGGCGCCGTCCGACGCCATTTCCGGCCGCACCTTGCCGCTCTTCGAGTACGACCTTGCGACCGCGCTTCGGCCTCTAAGCTCCGAGCCGTAAGCCCTTGATCCGGGCTTTGACAGGAGGCCCCGGCAGACCTATATAGGCCACACCTCAGGGGCCTCTGGCGCCGCCGCCCGGCGGTGATCGACGGGGTCCCACCCAAGACGATACAGCGCTGTTTTTCAATGGTTTGGCCGCCCTGGCCGTCCGAGCGCGTGCGTCATTTTCCAACCGTTTGAAGACCCATGAATCTCGAAGACCTCAAGAAGAAAAAGCCCCCCGAACTTTTGGCGTTCGCCGAAGAACAGGGTGTCGAAGGCGCCGCGCAGATGCGCCGCCAGGAACTGATGTTTGCCATCCTGCAGAAGCTCGCCGCCGCCGATCAGGCGATCTTCGGCTCGGGCACCATCGAGTGTATCCCCGATGGCTTCGGCTACCTGCGTTCGATGGAAGCCAACTATCTGCCCGGCGCCGACGACATCTATGTCAGCCCCCAGCAGGTCCGCAAATTCGGCCTGCGCACCGGCGACACCGTCGAGGGCGAGATCCGCGCGCCCAAGGACGGCGAGCGCTACTTCGCGATGATCGAGATCAAGAAAATCAACTTCGAGGATCCCGACGCGCTGCGCCACCGTATCGGATTCGATTCGCTAACCCCGCTCTATCCCGACGAGAAGCTGAAGCTCGAGATGGACGGCGCCGGCGTCATGGCGCCGACGATTTCCGAAGAACAGAGCGCCCCGCGCGCCACGTCATCGGGCCGAGTCAGCACCGGCCGGCGCACCACCGGCACCTTGACCAAGAAGGCCTCGACCTCGACGCCTCAGCAGCAGCTCGACATCTCGACGCGCGTGATCGACCTGATCGCGCCGATCGGCAAGGGCCAGCGTGCCCTGATCGTCTCGCCGCCGCGCACCGGCAAGACCGTGCTGATGCAGAACATCGCGCACGCCATTACCGCCAACAATCCCGAGGTCTACCTCATGGTGCTGCTCGTCGACGAGCGGCCGGAGGAAGTGACCGACATGCAGCGCACGGTGAAGGGTGAGGTCGTGAGTTCGACATTCGACGAACCGGCGAGCCGCCACGTCGCCGTCGCCGAGATGGTGATCGAGAAGGCCAAGCGCCTGGTCGAGCACAAGCGCGACG
>CAYZQZ010000013.1:0-23255 GCA_964480235.1 uncultured Reyranella sp.
TCGACCATAACGGCAAGTCGATCTGCTACATCACCGATACCGAGCACCGCGAGGGCGAGCTCGACCGCAACATCGTCGAGCTGTGCCGTGGTGCCGACCTCATGATCTACGACGCGAGCTACACCGACGCGGAGTATCCTAAATACAAGGGCTGGGGCCATTCGACCTGGCAGGAAGCCGTGCGCATCGCCGACGCCGCCGAGGTCGCGACCGTCGTTCTGTTCCATCACGATCCCAGCCACGACGACGCCTTCATGGATGGCGTCGCACGCGAGGCCGCGGCGCTACGGCCCGGCACGGCGGCCAACGGCCTGCCGCGGGTAATCGTGGCGCACGAAGGCCTGACGCTCACGCCGTGACCCAGACGATGAATTGGCGGGGACGCTGGCGCCGCATGGCGCTCGGCCTGCCCACGGTGCTCGGCTTCAAACCACGCGGCTGGTTCATCCCGCATCGCTATACGCCGCTCCTGCCGCCGCCGGGCGCGCAACCGCCCTATCCCGCAATCGAGGTGTTGTTCGAGCGGCGGTCGCCCGACTTCGCGAGAGTGATCGACCAGGTCGAGAGCCACGCCCGAACGCTGGAGGGGCTGAACGGCCTGCTCGAGCAGTCGTGGTTCCCCTCGCTCGATGCCGCGGTCGCCTATGCCATGGTCCGCGAGCGCAAGCCGCAGAAGATCATCGAGGTCGGCTCCGGACATTCGACGCGCATCCTCGCCCGCGCCCTGGGCGGTGTCGGCGAAATCGTGGCCATCGACCCTATGCCGCGCGCCGATATCGCCGGGCTCCCGGGCGTGCGCGTCGTGCCCACCACACTCCAGACCGCGCCGTCCGACCTTTTCGACGGGTTGAAGGCCGGCGACATCCTGTTCATCGACTCGAGCCATATCCTCATGCCGGGCAGCGACGTCGACCTGCTGCTCAACCGCGTGCTGCCGCGCCTGCTGACCGGCACGCTGGTGCACATCCACGACATCTTCCTGCCGTTCGACTATCCGGCGATCTGGGGTTGGCGGAACTACAACGAGCAACAGGGTGTGGTGCCGTTGATGGCCGGCGGCCACTACGCGCCGCTGTTCTCGAGCGCCTGGGCCGAGCGGCGCATGGCCGACCGGCTGGCGCATTCGGTGATCGCCCGGCTGCCGCGGCCGGCCGATGCGTTGCCCGCCAGTCTCTGGCTCGAGAAGCGCTGATGCTCGCGCGCCTGCGCGACTGGCTGTTCGACGGCGGCGGGCCGGAATCGTTGCCGGAGCGTGTGCGCGAGGCGATCCGCCTACAGCAGGAGCGCAGCGAGATCATCATCGGCTGGGTGCAGCTGCTGCTCGTGGCGCTGGTCGCGACGGTCTACGAATCGACCTCCATGCCGACCGGCGTGGTGCAGGACGAGTATTCGTTCGAGACCAAGGTGTTCGTGGTCTTCGGCACCTTCTGCATCGTGCGGCTGGTTCTGGCCTATCGCCGCTTGCTGCGGCCCTGGATGCTCTACGTGTCGGTCGTGGCGGACATCGCGCTGTTGATGGGCCTGATCTATTCGTTCCACTACAAGTACGCCCAGCCTGCCGCCTTCTATCTGAAAGCGCCGACGCTGCTCTACGTGTTCCTGTTCATCGCGCTCAGGGCCCTGCGCTTCGAGGCGCGCTTCGTGCTGTTCACCGGGCTCGTCGCAGTGGTCGGGTGGACGATCCTGGTGCTCTACGTCCTGAGCGGCATGGGCGGACCAGAATATCCGGTGACCGACGATTTCGTGGAATATCTGACCTCCAACGTCGTGCTGTTCCACGCCGAGGTCGACAAGGTGATCGCCATCGCCCTCACCACCATCGTGTTGGCGCTGGCGATCGCGCGGGCCCGGCACCTGCTGGTGCGCGCTGTCACCGAGGGCGCGGCCGCCCGTGACCTGTCGCGCTTCTTCGACCCCGAGGTCGCCCAGCGCATCCGCGGTGCAGCCACGGCGATCAAGGCCGGCGAGGGCGAGTTGCGGGAGGTTGCGATCCTGTCGGTCGATCTGCGCGGTTTCACGCGGCTATCGACCGAGCTGGAACCAGGCGACGTCATGAAGGTGCTGCAGGACTATCAGGGCCGAATCTGCCCCAGGATCGTGGGAAATGGCGGCAGCATCGACAAGTTCCTCGGCGACGGCATCCTCGCCTCGTTCGGGGCCGTGACGCCCTCGGCAACGCCGGCCGCGGATGCGCTGCGTGCCGCAGACGCCGTGCTGGAAGCGGCCGAACAGTGGGCGCGCGACCGCCGGACCGCCGGCGTCGCGCCACTCGCGCTCGGCATGGCGCTCTCCGCCGGCCGCGTGGTGTTCGGCGCCGTGGGCGACGGCGAGCGCCTCGAATTCACCGTAATTGGCGACGCGGTCAACTTCACGGCGAAGCTCGAGAAGCATAACAAGGAAGAAGGCACGCGTGCCCTGACCGATGCCCGGACCTACGCGCTGGCCGAGGAACAGGGCTACAATCCGCCTGCGGCGCGCGAGCGTAGGAATGGGCGTAGGGTGGCAGGGGTCGCCGAGCCCATAGATATCGTGGTCTTGAGCGCCTGACGGGTGCGCTGAGGGGGACAGCCGGCAGATCCGCCGTTGCCTTGCCCTTTCCTCATTCGCAGCCTATGTAATTCGCAGCGAGGCGATCGTGGGCAATAACTACGACATCATACTGATCGGGCTGGTCGCGGTATTTCTGATCCTGCGGCTGCGTTCGGTTCTCGGCAAGCGTACCGGCAACGAGCGTCCGCCGGCACGCGATCCATTCGCGCCGCCGACGCCGCCCACCGCACCGCCGCGCATCGGAACCGATGCCCCTCAGGGCAACGACAATGTCGTTCAGATGCCCGCACCGGCGCCGCGCACGTCTTCCCCGACCTCCGGCCCTGGCGGTATTCGCGCCACCGTGATGCCGACGGCCACAGCGGGTGTCGCCGCGATCCGTGCCGCCGACCCGAATTTCGACGCGCTGGGCTTCGCCGCCGGCGCGCGTTCGGCCTTTACCACGATCGTCGAAGCCTTCGCCAAGGGCGACACGGTGCCGCTGAAGGCGCTGCTCGATCCGGCGACCTTCGCCAGCTTCGAGCAGGCGATTCGCGGGCGGGCAGAGCGCAACGAGAAGGCCGAGTGCACCCTGATCGGCTTCGAGGCGTCCGACATCGCCGGCGCCGAGATGCAGGGCGACTTCGCGCAGGTGACCGTTCGTTTCGTCAGCGAGCAGATCAACGTAACGCGCAATGCCGAAGGCCAGGTCGCCGACGGCAACCCCAATGAAGTGCAGAAGGTCATCGATCTCTGGACGTTCCGCCGGAACACCAAGTCGAGCGATCCGAACTGGCAGTTGGTGAAGACTGAAAGCGAAGGTTGAGGGAAGCGCGTTGCTGAAGCGCTGGCGCATAGGGTCCGGCGGCACGGTCCTGTTGATCGCCGCCGTCCTTCTTTCTGCCTGTGCAGGCGCCGGCAGCGGGCCGGCCGAGAAGAAGGTGGCCATGACGCCGATCTCGTACAACGAGATCGCCGGTTGGGCCGACGACCAGCATTTCGACGCCGTCACCGCTTTCCGCAACTCCTGCCCCAAGCTCAGCGCCGGGCCGGACAGCAAGATCTCCACCGACGGCGGCGAGAAGATCGTCACTGCGGCTGAATGGAAGCGGATCTGCGATGCCGCTGCCGGGGTGCCCAAGGGCGACAACCGGGCGGCGCGGCGCTTCTTCGAGGAGAATTTCCGGCCGCTGGTAGTCCAGGCACCGGGCAGTTTCACCGGCTATTTCGAACCCGAGCTGCGCGGCAGTCGCGCGCCGTCGCGGCTCTTCACCGTGCCGGTCTATCGTAAGCCGCCCGACCTCACCGACAAGCCCTACTACACCCGGGCCGAGATCGAGCAGGGCGTGTTGAAGGGCAAGGGCCTGGAAGTCGCCTGGGTGCAGGATGCAGTATCACTGTTCGAGGCGCAGGTCCAGGGTAATGGCCGTATCCACCTGACCGAGGGCGGCGTGCTGAGCCTGGGCTTCGACGGTTCGAACAACCGTCCCTACACCGCGATCGGCAGCGTGCTGGTCGAGATGGGGGTGATGAAGCGCGAAGACGTTACTTGGCCCGCGATCCGCGACTGGCTGAAGCGCAATCCGGCCAAGGGTCGCGAAGTCATGCGGCGCAACGAGCGCTACATCTTCTTCAAGGACACCAGGAGCGCCGCCGCTACGGGTTCGGAGGGAGTCGCGCTGGTGGCACAGCGCAGTCTCGCAATCGATCCCACCATCACGCCCTACGGCACGCCGATCTGGATCGACACGACGCGACCGGTTCTGCGCAAGCCCGGCACGACCGAGGCCTATCGCCGCCTGATGGTGGCCCAGGACAGCGGTGCAGCGATCAAGGGCCCGGCGCGCGGCGACGTCTTCTTCGGCGCCGGTGCTCAGGCCGCCGACTGGGCCGGCCGCATGGTCGCTGGCGGTCGCGCCATCGTCCTGATCCCCAACAAGACCTGATCGAATTCAGTGCCGCGCGGCCGGCGGGTCGCGGTCGGTCGGAATGCCTGCCAGGTAGCGGTATAGCGCCGTCAGCCGATTGATGTAGGGCGACGTGCTCTGAACGGTGATGAAACTCGACTCCAGACCGACACCGATCGTCTGGAAATAGCCCCACTCGGACGATCCGCGCCGATCGAAGAATGTCACGGACTGCAGCGACCCTGACTCGAACAGGGTGGTCATCGCGAACCGGATCGGCGTGATGTTCTCGGTGGCGATCTCGATCCGGTCCGCGCTGCGCTTGCGCACGGTCATGCGATGGATGGTCCGCCCGGCACGACTGGATTCGAAATAGTAGAATTCACGCCCCGCGACATAGTCGGCGGGCGGATGGTCGGGGATGACCTGCTGGCCCTGGGGGCCGTCGACGAAACCCGACGACGCCACGAACTCGTCCCATGTCTCGTACATGACCGACCAGAAGCGGATCGATTTGTATTGCGACAGGGCCCCGAAGCGGCCCAGCAGTTCGTCGAGCGACGACGCATTGAGGGTGGCCGCCAACGCGACGGCCATGCGCACCTTGCCGCTGCCCCAATGGAGGCAGGGGGACGCCGCCCACGCCGTCTTGTTCAGCGAGCTCTCGGGCCAAACCAGGATGGCCGGCGCACTACCGGCCTTTCCATATGCAGGCGGCGACATGCCCTCGCAGGGAGGCCGCAGTTCGAAACCCTCGAACCCAGACTGCGCGGAGGCGATCGCGGGGACGAGCGCCGACGTGAGGGGGGCCAACATGAGGAAGGCCCCAAGGAGGGCAGTTAGTCTTTTCACGGCAGCAATAATGTCACGATAGCCCCAAAGTTCCTTCCCCCTGAACGCACAGCACCAACGATTTTCCAGCGTTGAAGGACCCCGTATCCGCTGCCATGGTGACGGGCGTGTCCAGCTACATGTCAAATTCGGGGATGCGGCCGCACAAGGTCGCCCTGTTCGTGACCTGTTTGGTCGACCTTTTCCGGCCGAGCGTCGGGTTTGCCGCCATTAAGCTCCTGGAGGAGGCCGGTTGTACCGTCGAAGTACCGCCGCTGCAGGTCTGTTGCGGCCAGCCGGCCTACAATACCGGCGATCGGCTGACGACCCGCGACATCGCGCGCCAGGTGATCGATGCCTTCGAAGGGTTCGAGGCCGTCGTGGTGCCGTCAGGCTCGTGCGGCGGCATGCTGTCTCACCACTATCCAGGGTTGTTCGACGACGATCCCGCCTTGAAAGCCCGCGCCCACGATCTGGCCGGCCGGACCTACGAACTGATGTCGTTCCTGGTCGACGTTCTGGGCGTGAAAGCCGTAAAGGCACGCTATGAGGGCCTGGTCACCTACCATGACTCCTGCTCGGGCCTGCGGGAACTTGGCGTCAAGAACCAGCCCCGGCAGCTGCTCGCTTCGGTTGTAGGGTTGGAGCTCAAGGAGATGGCTACCCCCGAGGTTTGCTGCGGGTTTGGCGGCACTTTCTGCGTGAAGTACCCGGAGATTTCCAATGCCATGGTCGGCGAAAAGTCGGCCGATATCGCCGCGACTGGCGCCACCACCCTGCTGGCAGGCGATCTGGGCTGCCTGATGAACATGGCGGGCAAACTGCAGCGTGAGGGCAGCGCGGTGAGGGTGCGCCACGTTGCCGAAGTCTTGGCCGGCCTGGGCGATCGCGCCGCGATCGGCGAGCCGGAGGACGGACGCTGATGCAGTCCACGACGCAGAGCTTCAAGGACAATGTCGGCGTGGCCCTGGCCGACCCGAATCTGCAGGATTCGCTCGCCAAGCTGAAGGTGGGGTTTTCCGAGCGCCGGCGGCAAGCGGCCGAGCGGCTGCCGGAATTCGAGGCCCTTCGGGACCGGGCTCGCGACATCAAGAACCACACCCTGGCCAACCTCGATTTCTACCTCGAGGAGTTCGAGCGCAAGGTCCTGGCGCTGGGTGGGCACGTGCACTGGGCGCCGACCGCGGCCGACGCGCGGCGGATTATCGCCGACCTCTGCAGGAGCGTCGGCGCACGCACCATCGCCAAGTCCAAGTCAATGGTGTCGGAGGAGATCGGACTCAACGAGCATCTCGAGGCACTTGGAATCGCGCCCGTCGAGACCGACCTCGGCGAATACATCATCCAGCTGCGCCACGAGCCGCCCAGCCACATCATCGCGCCGGCAGTGCATCTGACCAAGGACCAGGTGGCCGATACATTCCTCGAGCATCACGGAAAGCTTGGCTTCACCAGGCGCCTGACCGAGCGCAACGATCTCGTCGCCGAGGCGCGTTACGTGTTGCGCCAGAAATTCCTCGACGCCGATGTCGGGCTGACCGGCGCCAATTTCCTGGTGGCCGAAACCGGATCGTCGATGCTGGTGACCAATGAGGGAAATGCCGATCTGTCGAACACCCTGCCCAAGATGCATATCGTGCTGGCGAGCATCGAGAAGGTGATCCCGACACTCGAGGATGCCGCAGTGTTGCTGCGCGTCCTGGCACGTTCGGCGACGGGTCAGGAATCGTCGGCATATACGACACTCAATACCGGGCCCAAGCGCGCGCCGGATCTGGATGGTCCGTCGGCTTACCATGTAGTGATCCTCGATAACGGACGCTCGTCGGTGCTGGGCACTGAGATGCAGGACATGTTGCGCTGCATCCGCTGTGGTGCCTGCATGAATCACTGCCCGGTCTATGGCGCGATCGGCGGTCACGCCTATGGCTGGGTCTATCCCGGTCCGATCGGCGCGGTGCTGACACCGCAGTTGCTTGGCGTCGACCAGGCCAACGATCTGCCCAATGCGTCGACCTTCTGCGGGCGGTGCGAGAGCGTATGTCCGGTGCGTATTCCCCTGCCCGGCCTGATGCGACACTGGCGCGAGCGCGAATTCGAACGGCACCTGACACCCGCTGCGGTGCGCAAGGGATTGGCCGTCTGGAGTTGGGTGGCGAAGCGGCCCAAGCTCTACCGGCAATTGACGCGCCTCGCCAATCGGATGCTGGCCTTGTTCGGTCGCGCCCAGGGGCGCTATAGCGCGTTGCCGCTCGCGGCCGGCTGGACTCGGTTCCGCGACTTTCCGGCGCCGCAGCGCGGCGGCACGTTCCATGCGCAATGGGCGCGCAAAGGCGGCGAGCGCACGCGGCCATGAGCGACGCACGGGCGCAGATCCTGAACGGTATCCGGCGCTCGCTGCGGCGCGGCGAACTGGCCGGCGAGGCGCGGCGCGACGTCGAGGGCCGGCTCGCCCAGCCGCCGCGGGGACCGGCCGTGGCGCGCGCTGCGCTCGCGCAGTCGGGGAAGGTAGCTCTGTTCTGTCAGTGGGCCGAGACCAACAGTGCGACCGTAGCACGCGTCGATGCGGCGAGTGTGCCGTCCGAGATTGTCGGCTACCTGGCGCGCAACAACCTGCCGGCACAGGCAGCAATGGCGCCGTCGGCCCAGCTCGATGACTATGACTGGGCAAGTCAGAAGATGCTCACTTTGCGGAAGGGACGCGGCGAGGCGAGCGATCAGGTTTCGATCACCGGGGCCTTCGCCGGAATTGCCGAGACCGGCACGCTCGTCATGACGTCGGGCCCGGAGCATCCGGTGACCTTGAACTTGTTGCCCGACACCCATGTCGTGGTGCTGCGCGAAGCCGACATTGTCGGCGGCTATGAGGACGTGTGGGAGCATCTGCGTGAGCGCTACGGCAAGAACGGCATGCCGCGGACGGTGAACACCATCACCGGGCCATCGCGGACCGGCGACATCGAGCAGACAATTGAACTTGGCGCCCACGGGCCACGGCGCATGCACATCGTTGTGGTGCGCGAGTGAATCCCGCTGGCGACGCTTCGTCCGCTCCAAGGAGCGAGCTGCGCGTCGTCGGCACTACGGTTGCTCGCGAGCTAGAGCTCCTGCTCGATCGCGTCGCGCAGGTGGTCGGCAAGCGGGTGCCGCGCGTGCTCCAGGTCGGTTCGCGCTCGCTGGTGTCCGATCGCAATGAACGCAACTGGCGGGGGCTCGTGGCGAAGCGGTTCGCCAAGGGGTCGCACTTTGTCGGCATCGATCTGTTCGAGGGCACTAATGTGGATCACGTGCTCGACATCTGCAGCCCGGCAGCCAAGTTGGGCCCGGCATTGGGCAAGGAGCCGTTCGATCTCGTTATCTGCAGCCACGTTCTCGAGCATGCGGCCGATCCTGGTAAAGCGGCGCGCAACATTCAGGAACTGCTGCGCCCCGGCGGCATCGCCTACGTTGCAACGCCATGGTCGCAGGCCTTCCACGCCACGCCGGACGACTATTGGCGGTTCTCCGTGCGCGGCCTGATACTGCTGTTCGACAAACTGGAGATCGTAGGCACATTTTATAGTGGCGGTGATGTCGGGCTCGACGTCGCCTATCGCATCGAGCGGGAGGGCAAGCCGGAACTCGAAGCACGAGCCGGCGCGGTCGAGCAGGGTCTGTTCCAGATCGTTCTCGATCACGAAGACAATCGCGCCGTGTTGGCGCGTCAAGCCACCGAGCGTTTGCCGGTGTCGCGGACTTACCTGCCCACGCTGTTCGTCAATCTGGTCGGCCAGCGACCGATTTGATCGCGCCATTGCCGGCGGCGCCGGGAAAGCCCGGCACCGGCCCGCTCCCGCCAGCGCAAGACGGCTCTACAAATGAAAAGAGCGGGCTTTCGCCCGCTCTTTCCGATTTCGACGATCTCGCTTCGACTAGAAGCGGAGATCCATACCCAGGAAGATCGACCACGACTGCTGAGCGACAGCATTCGAGGGGCCCGAGGCGATGTAGTAGTTGGCACCACCGATGACCTTGATGCCCGGTCCGAGCGCGTAGTTCGCGGCGGCCTGCAGCATGTTGGTCGAGAGACCGCCGAACGCCAGAGCGCCGGTTGCCGGGTTCGTGCCGAAAGCGGCAGACGTCGAGGTCGCACCACCAACGGTCGCGGCGTTCGAGCCCGACGCAATGTTGGTGATCGAACCGGAGCCGTTACCGTTGTTGTTGTAGACGCCGCGCCATTCGAACGACATCTGCCACGGACCGGTTTCGTACATGATACCGGCGCCCCACTTGCGGTTGTCGTTGTCGACGCCCGTGTAGTAGTTCGAGCCGAGGCCCAGGTTATCATACGAGTAGCTGCCGCCGAGCGTGAAGCCGTTCCAGCCGAGCTGCAGGCCGACGACCCACTGCTTCCAGCTGGAGAGGTTGGCGCCCGTGGTCATGTTCGCCGCGGTAGCCAGCGGCTGGTTGCCCGGGACGAAGCTGGCGTACATGAACGCGCCGTAAGCGGCCACGGTCACATCGCCGAACTTGTTCAGGTAGTTCGCACCGATGTCGAAGAAGTCCTGGTACGAGTAGTCGTTCGTCGGGCAGGCCGTAACGGCAGAGGCGTCGTTGAAGCCGCAAATGCCGCCCACCGCGCCGGGGCCGGTGTTGTTGCCGTAGAACGTCGAAGCGACGTTGATCTTCGGAGCGTAGCCGACACCAAGCTGCAAGCCCATGAAGCGGGGCGTGAAGTAGTTGATGCGGTTCACGTCCTGCATCTGACCGCCGATGGTGAGGAAGGTCACACCAGAGGCAGTCGGGTTGGCAGCGGCGACAACCGCATTCATCCAGGTCGCAGCGGAGTTGTGCTGGAACGGGCCGGTGTAGACCGAAGCCGCCGACGGCACGCCGTAGTACATACGATAGGAAGCCTGGTCGCGCGAACCGAACTCGACGCGGCCCCAATCACCAAAGGCGAACAGGAACGCTTCGTCGATCTGACGAACCGAGCCGGCGCCGCTGGTGGTCGAGGTGGCCGAGTTCCAGCCTTCGAGCTCAACGGTCAGACCGACGGTCGTGCCGTTGTCGAGCTTCGACTGGCCGGTGAAGTGGATTTCACCTTCCTGATAGAAGCTCAGGCCCTTGTACTGAGTCGACGTGCCAGCGCCCGCCGCCTGAGAGAGCGCATACGAGCCCTCGATTTGACCTGCATTCACGAAGAACTGGTAGTAGCCGCCGACGCCGATCTTGATCGGGTCAGCTGCCATGGCCGGGGCGGCCATCAGTCCACCGGCGACCAGGGCGGTCGATCCCAGTAGAAGCTTTTTCATCATTCTCCCTCTCTCGTTGATCAGAAACTGGTACGTACCAAAAGGCCTGTCCGACCGGCGGAAAGTGGGAAGCCTGAACACGGCAACACACGGCCCCCGCCAATACGGTTGACCAATAAAACACTCCGGTCTGAGCAGGGTCAAGAAATGGACGCGGCGGTGCACGATTCCCTCCGCACCTGTGGCCGCTTTGTCACAATCGGGTGCACGTCAGCTGTGAATTTGGGACGCTAAAAGGCTCGTGCGTCTTGCAAAGAGACTATTGGTTCTGGCGACAATCGTCTTTTTACAAAACGTTAGTAATTATGCCGCATTTCCGCGCTTGCAGTCCACCGAGGCGCGGGCTTATGGTCCGCGCACTGCAGGTATCGAAGGGTTTTCGGCGGCCGATTTTGGTGGCCGGTTCGATCGCCAACTGCCAGAGGACTGTATGCCCTGCCTGTCCAACGCGCTCCGCCTCTTCGCTGCCGCCGCCGTGACTTTGGGTCTGGTGGCTTGCGGCGACCCGGACTCCGTGACTGAAAAGCGTACAGGCCCCTCGGGCGACCGCAGCAAGCGCGATATGGCGTCCGGCCTGGGCGGTCGAAATACCGATACCGGCGGTATTTTCGGGCCCGGTGGGCTTTTCGGCTCCAAGCCCGACAAGAAGGATTCGCCGGACAGTGGCGTAGCGGTCAACGCCTATCTGTGGCGGGCCAGCCTCGACACCATCAACTTCATCCCGCTGGTCTCGGCCGATCCATTCGGCGGCGTGATCATCACCGACTGGTACACACCGGCCGAGTCGCCCAACGAGCGCATGAAGGTCCAGATCACCATCCTCGACCGCGAACTGCGGGCCGACGGCGTTCGGGTCTCTGTCTTCAAGCAGCAGACCTCGCCCAGGGGCGGCGCCTGGGTCGACGCCCAGGTCGATCCCCGGACGAATACCGAAATCGAGAACGCAATCCTGACCCGCGCCCGTCAGCTGCGCATTGCCCAGGGTGGCTAAAAGGCCGAAAACCCTTCTCGAAGCTTGACTTGCGAGGCCGCAGCTTGCATCCGCTGCGGCCTTAGTCTTTTGGGGAGCAAGGGTCGTGTCGTCTCCAGAGTCCGCGCGCGAGGCACCTCCGCCGCCGCGCTATAATTTCCGTGAGACCGAGGCCAAGTGGCGCCAAGTCTGGGAAGACCGCCAGACCTTCCGCGCCACCATGGATCGTGCGCGACCCAAATATTACGTGCTCGAGATGTTTCCCTATCCGTCGGGACGCATCCACATGGGCCACGTCCGCAACTACACGCAGGGCGACGTGATCGCCCGCTACAAGCGCGCGCGCGGCTTCAACGTTCTGCACCCGATGGGCTGGGACGCATTCGGCTTGCCGGCCGAGAACGCCGCGATGGAAAAGAAGATCCATCCCAAGAAGTGGACCTACGAGAACATCGCCACCATGAAAGCGCAGCTCAAGTCGATGGGCCTGTCGCTCGACTGGAGCCGCGAACTCGCGACATGCGATCCTGAATACTACGGCCACCAGCAGAAAATGTTCCTCGACTTCTGGAAGGCGGGCCTCGCCTATCGCAAGGAGGCCTGGGTCAACTGGGATCCCGTCGACAACACGGTGCTCGCCAACGAGCAGGTGATCGAGGGCAAGGGCTGGCGCACCGGCGCTCCCGTCGAGCGCCGCAAGCTGACGCAGTGGAACCTCAAGATCACGCACTTCGCCGACGAGCTGCTCGAGCGGCTGAACACACTCGACCGCTGGCCCGAGAAGGTGCGCCTGATGCAGGCCAACTGGATCGGCAAGAGCCGCGGCGCACGCGTGTTCTGGCAGCTGACCGACGCATCGGGCGCCGATCGCGGCAAACTTGAGATCTTCACGACGCGGCCCGACACCCTCTTCGGCGCATCGTTCATGGCGCTGTCGGCCGAGCATCCGATCGTCGCCGAGGCCGCAACCAAGGACCCCGGACTGCAGCACTTCGTTGCCGAGTGTCGCAAGACCGGGACCGCCGCAGCCGAGCTCGAGACAGCCGAGAAGCAGGGCTACAAGCTGCCGCTGCTTGCCAGGCATCCGCTGACACCGAAAAAGACCGTGCCGGTCTTCGCCGCCAACTTCGTACTGATGGAGTACGGCACCGGCGCGATCTTCGGTTGCCCGGCACATGACGAACGCGACCACGAGTTCGCCACCAAATACGGCCTGCCGATCCTGCAGGTGGTCGCGCCGGCTGAGGGCAAGACCGAAGTCGATGTCCAGAAGGCGGCGTTCGTCGAGGACGGCGTGATCGTGAACTCCGATTTCTTGAACGGCCTTGGCGTCGAGGATGCCAAAGCCAGGGTGATCGCGCGCCTGGAAGAGATGAAGGTCGGGACCGGCACGACGCAATATCGCCTGCGCGACTGGCTGGTCTCGCGCCAGCGCTACTGGGGCTGCCCGATCCCGGCGATCCATTGCGCCAAGTGCGACGTGGTGCCCGTGCCGGAAAAGGACCTGCCCGTGAGGCTGCCTGACGACGTCACCTTCGACCGTCCCGGCAATCCGCTCGACCATCATCCGACCTGGAAGCACGTGAAGTGCCCCAAGTGCGGCGGCGACGCCCGGCGCGAGACCGATACGTTCGACACCTTCATCGATTCGAGCTGGTACTTCGACCGTTTCACCTCGCCGCGGCTGCCCAACGCGCCGTTCGACCGCGAGGAAGATCATTACTGGATGCCGGTCGATCAATATATCGGCGGCGTCGAACACGCGATCCTGCACCTGCTCTATTCCCGATTCTGGACGCGCGCGATGCGCGAAGTGCAGATGACCAGCCGCGACGAACCGTTCGACGGCCTGTTCACTCAGGGCATGGTCTGTCACGAAACCTATCGAGCCAGCGACGGCACGTGGCTGCTGCCCGAGGAAATCGAGCGTCTCGACGGCAAGGTCGTGCGCATCTCGGACAAGACGCCGGTTGAGGTCGGCCGCTCGGAGAAGATGTCCAAGTCGAAGAAGAACGTGGTCGACCCCGACCAGATCATCCGCGACTACGGTGCCGATACCGCGCGCTGGTTCATGCTCTCGGACTCTCCGCCTGAGCGCGACCTCGAATGGACCGAATCGGGTGTGACCGGCGCCTGGCGCTTCCAGCAGCGCCTGCACCGCATCGCGACCGAGGCGATTGCCAGCCTGCCGGCGGCGGGCGCCGCGAAACCAGCGACCTTCAGCGATGCCGCAACGGGTCTGCGCCGTGCCGCGCACAAGTCGATCGCCGGTGTCTCGGCCGACATCGAGGCGTTCCACTTCAACAAGGCAGTCGCCCGGCTCTACGAACTCGCCAACACCATCGCGGGTTTCGACGCCAAGGGCGACGACGCCCTGTGGGCCAAGCGCGAGGCGCTCGAGATCTTCGTCCGTCTGATCGGGCCGATGACGCCGCATCTGGCCGAGGAACTCTGGCAGGCCCTGGGCCACAAGGCCCTGCTCGCCGATTCGCCCTGGCCCGCGGCCGAGGACGCGCTGCTGGTCGACGATACGGTCACCGTGGCGGTTCAGCTCAACGGCAAGCTGCGCGGCACGGTCGCGCTGGCCAAGGACGCGCCCAAGGACGTGGCCGAGAAGACAGCCCTGGGCCTGCCCGAAATCGTGCGTGCGCTCGACGGCAAGACGCCGAAGCGGGTGATCGTGGTGCCCAACCGCATCGTCAACGTCGTGCTGTAGCCGTGGCGTCGGTTACGTCGAAGTTCGCCGCTGGCAGTCCGTCCTGCCAGCGCTGATACATCGTCGCGTAGGCCGCTTCCACATGGCGCCGATGCCGATCGCCATTGAACAATGCAGCGGTGTCTTTTGCCCGGCCGATGCGCGCCCGCAAGTTCGACAGTTCGTCCGGATGGCGTGCGAGCCGCAGCGCGGCCGCCTCGTAGGCTTCGAGCGATTCAGTCACCAGCTCGGGAAATCCCATGGCGAGAACGATGCTGGCGCTGACCCGCGAGACGAACGAGTCGCCACGCATCGTCAGGACCGGCAGTCCTGCCCATAGCGCGTGGCTCGCCGTCGTGTGGGCGCCATACGGGAACGTGTCGATGAATAGATCGGCCAGGCGATGGCGCGCCAGATGCACGTCGAGATCGACCCGGCGCGCGAACACCAGTCGCTCCGGTGCCACGCCAAGCGACTGCGCGGCGCGGCGTAGATTGGCGGTGGCGAGATCATTGTCCTGCCGCAGCCACAGCACACTGCCCTCGACCTCTCGCAGCAGCCGCATCCAGACGTCGAACATGGTGGGCGTAATCTTGTAGGCAGTGTTGAACGAACAGAACACGAAACCCTGTTCGGGCAGCCTTTCCTCGGTCCGGCTCGGAGTCGTCTCGGCGATTGCCTGCTCGGCGTCCGTCGAGACCCAGGTGTCGGGCAGTCGCACGACCTTTTCGCGGTAAAAGGGCAGCAGACGATCCGGCGTCGTCTCGGCATCCGAGAAGACATAGTCGATGAAGGGCGCTCCCAGGCCGAAGCCCTGAAAATTCACCTGCACCGGCGCTGGCCGCCAGGCGAGAATGCCGGCGCGATTGCCGGCGGTGAAGCCAACCAGGTCGACCAGAATGTCGATCTCGTGCTCGCGGATGAGACGGGCGATCTCGCTGGAGCGCCGATCGCGCGCGTCAGTGAAGCGGTCGAATGCGCGCTGCAGGCGTGCCCGCATCGTGCCTCCGTCATCGGGCCCGAATGAGAAGGCCGAAACTTCAAAGCGCCCGCGATCATGCCGCTCGAACAGATTGACGAACATGTAGGAGATCGGATGCTCGCGGAAGTCCGATGAAAGGTAGGCGAGCCGGATACGGTCGTGGTTGCGGCGTGGCACGGCCGGTAGACCCGGCCGCGGCATCGGCTTCTCTCGCGCGGCGTACAGCTCGGCGCAACGCAGCTGCAGAGCGGGCGATTGGCAATGCCAGGTAAACTGCACCGGATCATCCCCCGGCTCGCCGCGTTCGATGCGCTTCTGGACCGCCGCCGACAGCTGGTCGATGTCGGTCCAGTCACACTGGCCCAGCCGGGCGGCGAGCAGGCCGCCGCTCGCATAGGGTCGTGTCGGGTCGAGCTGCATCAGACGGGCATAGCCGCTCGCGGCCTCGTCGAAGCGCTTCCGGGAAAACAGCAGTTGGGCGCGATTGTTGATCGCCTCGGCGTAATCGGGCTTCAGCTTCAGCGCACGCTCGTAGCTCGCCAGCGCCTCGTCCGTCTTGCCGAGGTCCTGCAACGCAAATCCACGGTTGCTCCACACGTCCGGCATGTTCGGCCTGAGCTTCAACAGCTTGTCGAACCAGGTGATGGCGAGCTGGGGCTTGCCTTTGCGCATCTGGATCACGCCCAGCATCTGCAGCGCCGGCGGCGGGGGTGCAGGCCCCCGGGCGATCGACAGGCAGAGCCGCTCAGCCTCGTCCAGCTGCCCCTGGCGATAGCTCAGCACAGCCTTCTGGAAGGCCGCCGCGATCTGGTTGGTCGACTTCATTGCAGCAAATCTATCCCGTCCGGCGGGCAGGAGCACGGCTCAACGCCCGCGTCGCGCGATGCTATAGAGCCCGGGTGAAGATCGAACCGCGCCTGGCTGAAGCGTTCCTCAAGAAGCCGGACCCCAAGATCCGCGCCGTGGTGATCTATGGCAATGACGACGGCCTGATCGCCGAGCGCGCGATGCAGCTCGCGAGGACCGTCTGTGAAGACCTCAAGGATCCGTTTCGCGTCGTCGACATCGCTGGCGATGCGTTGAAGACAGACCCGGCACGGCTGGCCGACGAGTTCGGGGCGATGTCGCTGATGGGCGGCCGGCGGGTTATTCGCGTGCGCCCGGCCGGCGAGGAGTCGGTCAAGGCACTGGAGAATCTGGTCGAAGCCACGGCCGGCGATGCCTTGATCGTGCTGGAGGGCGGCAACCTGGCGCCGCGCTCCGCCCTTCGCGCGCTCGCCGAAACCGAAGCCTGCCTGGCGGCACTGCCCTGTTACATGGATTCCGATCAGGCGCTGGCCGGCCTGCTCGAAAGTGCAGCCCGCGCCGAGGGGATGAGCGTCGACCCGGATGCGCTGGACTGGATCGTCGACCGCCTTGGCGGCGATCGCGGTCAAACCCGCAGCGAGATCGACAAGTTGATCCTGTACAAGCAGAGCGACAGCAACCGCACCATCACGCAGGACGATGCCCTTGCAGTGCTGGGCGACACCTCCGCACTCGGTATCGATGATGTGATCGGAGCCACTTTCGACGGTGACCGCATCGGCCTCGATCGAGCGCTCGATCGTGTGTTCGCGGAAGGCGGTCATCCGGTGCAGCTGGTACGCGCCGTACAGCGCTACGCCGACCAGCTCGACATCGTATCGGCCCACGCCAGGGGCGGCAATTTCGAGGGCGCGATGTTCAAGGCGCGCGGGCTGGCGCGCGGAGGTCCCATGCGGCAGCGCTTCGAGCGTCACCTGCGCAGCTGGGCTCTTCCGCGGTTGAACGACGTGCTCAGGCGCACTCTTGACGCTGAAATCGAGTGCAAGACGACCGGCTTGCCCGACGAGGCGATCGCGCGCCGGCTTTGTCTGGCGCTGGCGCTGGCCGCGCGTTCCAAGGCGCGCTGAAGCAGCGTCTATTCAGCCTCTGTTGCGTCCATCGTCTTCCGGGACGTCGAAGCTGGCCGGCGGTTCACCGCGTCCTTGCCGCTCCAGCATGAGTTCATAGGCTCTCTCGACGCGTCGCCGGTAGCGCACAGCATCGAACAGCGGCGATTCCTTCGCAGCCAGGACCCGAATGCGCAGAGCCGAAAGACGCTGCGGCTGCTGGGCCAGTTCGAGGGCCAGCCGGAAGTAGTCATCGAGCGACTCCACCACCAGGTCGGGAAGACCAGCCGTATGTAGAATGCTCGCGCTGACGCGCGAAACCGCAGTGCCGCCGCGCATCGTCAGCACGGGCAAACCTGCCCAAAGCGCGTGGCTTGCGGTGGTCTGCGCGCCATAGGGAAAGGTGTCGAGAAAAAGGTTGGCCAGACGATGCCGTGCCAGATGCTCGCCCAATGGCACGCGGTTGGCAAAGATCAGGCGCGCGCCGTCGATGCCGCGCTTCTCGGCCTCGCGTCTCAAATTGGCGGCGGCAACGTCGCCATCGTTCTTGAGCCACAAGACGCTGCCCTGGACCTGACCAAGCAGACGCGCCCACGTGTCGAAGACGGCTGGCGTGATCTTGTAGATCGTATTGAACGAACAGAAGACGAAGCCCAAGTCCGGCAGGCCTTGCGAGGCTCGGGAGGGCGTCGCTTCAGGAATGGCTTCGGACGTATCGGTTGCAATCCAGCAACCGGGCAGCCGCACGATGCTTTCGCGAAAGGCCGACTGCAACTCTTCGGGCACGGTCTGCCGATCCGAGACAAGGTAGTCCATGAACGGGACGCCCATGCCAAACCCGTGAAAGCCGATCTGCAACGGTGCGGGCCGGTGGGCCAGAATTGCGGCGCGATTGCCGGCCGTGTAGCCGGCAAGGTCGACCAGAAGATCGATGCCCTGGCGGCGAATCTCTTCAGCGGCATCGCGATCGCTCCTGCCGCGCAGATCGAAGAAGTGATCGAACGCGGCTCGCAGGCGCGAGCGCATCGGACCGCGATCGTCGGGCCCGTAGGAAAAGGCAAAGGTCTCGAAGCGTCCGCGATCGTGACTCTCGAACAGCGGCGCGAACATGTACGCCATCGGATGGTCGTGAAAGTCGCCGGACAGGTAGCCCAGCCGGATACGGCCCTGTGGTGCTACTCGGGCCGAAGGCGCCGTTTCGGCCGAAAAGGGAATCTCGCGCTGGGCATAAATCTCCGCACACCGCAGGTGCAGAAGCGGCGATGCAGAATGCCAGCCGAGCGATACCGGGTTGTCGCCAGGCTCGCCCCTCAACAGTCGTTGCTCGACGGCCTCGTGAAGGGCTTCAAAATCGGTCCAGTCGCCGTTGCTCAAGCGGGCCGCCAGGAGGCTGCCTTGCACGTATGCTGCCGCGGGATCGGCCTCGAGAAGCCGTGCATATGTTTCGGCCGCCTCGCCGATGCGACGATGCGACAGCAGAAGCTGCGCGCGGTTGTTCAAGGCTTCGCCGTAACGTGGCTTGAGCGAAAGCGCCCGATCGTAGCTCGCCAGCGCCTCCGCCGGCTTGCCGAGGTCCTGCAGCGCGTAGCCGCGATTGTTCCACGCGTCGGCCATGCCGGGCTGCATCGATAGCAACCGGTCAAAGACCGCAATTGCCTCCGCGGGTCTTGCCTGGCGCATCAGCACGACACCCAGCATCTGGAGCAGGCCGGGATGGTTCGGCGCGATCTCAAGTGCAGAACGGCAATACGTCTCCGCGTCCTTCCAAGCGCCCTGCCGATAGCTTTGCAGGGCGCGTTGAAGGACGTCACCCGATCGATTTTCCGGAGTCATGCGGAACCGGTCGTTCAATCCTCGGGCGGGACGAACATGTAGCCGGCGCCACGGACCGTGCGGATCGACGTCGGATGCGCGGGGTCGGGCTCGATCTTGCGCCGGATGCGCAGGATGCGAATGTCGATTGCACGGTCGAAGGCTTCCATCTCGCGATGGCTGGTGGTCTCGAGCAGCCAGTCGCGGCTGAGTGGCCGGTTGGGATTTTCGGCGAATATCTTCAGCAGCTCGAACTCGCCGGCGCGCAGCGGGATCTCCTCGCCGGACAGCGCGGTCATGCGGCGCGCCGCGAGGTCGAGAAGGCATTTGCCCATGCGTACCCGCTCGCCCGGCGTCGCGGCCTCGGCGCCGCCGGCGCGGCGCAGGACAGCCTTCATGCGAGCGAGCAGCGCCCGAGATTCGTACGGCTTGGCGATGTAGTCGTCGGCGCCGGTCTCGAGGCCCACCACCTGGTCGACGGTATCGCCGCTCGCCGTCACCATGATGATGCCCATCTTGCGACTGCGTTCGCGCAGGAAGCGAGCAAGAGTGAAGCCGTCCTCGCCGCCTGGAAGTCGCAGGTCTAGCAGCACCAGGGCAGGGGGATCCTTCTCAACCAGCTTGCGTAAAGCCGCCCCGGATTCGACGCCAGACGCGCGGTAGCCGTTTTCGTCGAGGAAATCGACCAGAGTTTCGCGTTGAAACTGTTCATCCTCCACGACAATGACGTGGGGACGCGTGTCTTTGGGACGGACGGCCATCTGATTGCATCCTGCCGCCCCCTCCGGTCGATCACAAGACAGGCGAGGGCGATCCGCCAAAAGCCAGCGGCGCCCGAATGGGGCGCCGCTGCTCCGACCGGGAGATGGGAAGATGCCGGTCAGGGCCGCCGGGGGTGTGAAGCCGGCGGAATGAGGGGCAAAAGAGGTTAGCGGCCGTTGGTTCCGGCGACCATGGGGGCGCCGAGGAGCTGGCGCTGGCCCAGCAGCATGGCGCGCAGCTGGGCGGCGGCTTGGGCGTCGTTGCTGGCGGCCTGGGCGGGGGCCGGCGCAACGGTCACGATCGGAGCCGGAGCCATCGGCTCTTCGACCGGCAGGGTCGCGCCGTAGACCTTGGCGCAAAGCAGGGAGGCCACGATGCCGGAAGTCACCAGGATCAGAGTGTTCTGAACGAACGGGTGCATGGGCTGGCGCAGGTTCATCTGTCTCTCCTCGTGTTCCGCATTCTCGGGCGCCGCAGCGCCTGTGCCGATGGTGGCAACCTAGGCCGCCCTCGTTTCGTCGCGATTGCGCCGCCCCGGCAAATTGTTTCGTCGGTTACGTCCGATGCGCTCGCGATACGCTCCGCGTAACCAACGAAACATTTCTCGTCCGCCGCGTTACCAGCGGGAAACAGGCGGGGTGGACCATGGCGGCATGACCCTGACTGACGCCACCATCGCCTCCCTCGGCGTGCCCAAGCCGGACTCCGCGAGGGTCGATCGCGTGCTGACCGACCGGCTGATGACGTCGAATGCGGTGCTGCGCTTCTTCTCGCTCACCCTATGGCTGGTCTTCGCACTGGCTTACTGGGGCGTCGCGCCATGGTGGATGATCGCGCTGCCGTTCGGCCTGCATGTCGTGGCGATGGTGGGCTTCACGTCGGTGACGCGCGCCTATGCCGTCAATCCCGGCGCGCGCTCGCTCGAAAGCTGGCGGCGAATCTATATCTGCTGCGCGGCCCTCACCGGTATCGCCTATGGCGGCGGCGGCGCGCTGCTGGCGAGCCTGCCGCCGGTCGAGCCGCGCCTGCTGGTCGCGTGCGGCCTGCTGGTCAGCGCCGCCCTGGCGCCCGGTCGTCTCTATGAGCAGCGCAGCTATTTTGCCTTCGCCGGCCTCACGCTGCTGCTGCTCGCCGCCGGCATGGCGCGCGCGGAGGACGGGTTGTCACAGGCGATCGCGATCGGCGCGGCGCTCTATCTCGTAGCGCTGCTGCTGCAGAACGGTCCGCAGGCACGCACCCAGCGCGAACAGGTAACACTCGCCATCGCCTTCGAGGACCTCGCCCGCCGTCACGCCGTGGCCGAAGCCGAAGTCCGCGCCGCGCGCGACACGCTCACCGATGCGCTCGAGAGCCTGCCGGTTGCGGTCGCGTTGTGGGACGAGGAAGACCGGCTGGTGATGTGCAACCAGGCCTTCAGTACGCGCCTGCAGCGTCTGCCTGAATCGACGACCCCGGGAGTGCGCTTCGCCGACGCGATCCGCGCGGTTACCTACAAGACCGGCTTCCGGCCCGTGGGCAAGGAAGAGGCCTTCATCGAGGCGGCGACCGAGCTGCACCGCACCGGCGGCTCGTCGGAATATCGCGGCGGGCCCGACCTGTGGCTGCGTGGAGACACGCGGCGCACGGCGAGCGGCCGCACAGTCACGACCATCGTCGACATCTCCGAACTCAAGCGTCGCGAAAAGGAAGCGACTCAGGCGCGCCAAGTGCTGCAGTCGGTATTCGACAATCTGAGCGACGGCGTCCTGCTCTACGAAGCCGACGGCCGCTGGGTCTATCAGAATCCCGCAATGGCGCGCCTGCACGACATGTCGGACGCCAGGCTCGCCGAACTTCCGACCTTCGGCGACATCGTGCGCTACCGGGCGCTGCGCGGCGACTACGGCCCGATCGACCGGCTGCCCGGCGGCCTGGACGGCTGGATCCGCAGCCGGGTCAGCCGCTTCAATCTTGCCGACCAGCCGCCCGAACGTCGGCGCACAACCACAGGCCGCACCGTCGAGGTGACCTACCGTCGCCTCAGCGACGGCCGCGTGCTCACCATCCATCGCGACATCACCGACATCGTGCAGCAGGAGGAGCGCCTGCAGGCTGCCCGTGCCGAATCGGAGAAGACGCGCGAGACCCTGCAGACCGTCCTCGACAACATGATCGACGGCGTCATGATGTTTGATAAGGACTTCCGCTGGAGCTTCATCAACCGTCAGCTGATGCAGTTCCAGCGCCTGACGCCCGAGGTAGCGTTTCCGGGCGCCTCGGGCCGCGACATCCTGCGCTACCAGGCCCGCCGTGGCGATTTCGGTCCGGCCGCCAATGACGCGGAAGTCGAAGCGATGGTGGAAGAGCGCGCCCGCACCATGCTGACGCCCGGCGGCACCCGCTACGAGCGCCGCACCGCTTCCGGACGCATCATCGAGTTTAACTTCAAACCGCTGCCCGACGGCGGGCTGCTCGGCATCTACCGGGATATCACCGAGTTCAAGGAACAGCAGGCCGAAGCCGAACGCGCACGCGCACGCGCTGAGGCCGCGCAAACGCTGCTCGATGACGCGCTCGGCAGCATGACCGGCGGCGTCGGCATCTGGGACGAGAACGGCCGCCTGATTCAGTGCAACGCCGCCTATCGCGTGGTGAATCGCAACATTCCCGACATCGTCGCCCCCGGCACCACCATCGAGAAGGCCGCCTATGCCGCCATGCGCGCGCAGTACTCCCTGCTCGATCTGCCGGTGGACGAAGCCGACGTCGAGCGGCTGGCCAAGGCGATCATCGAACAGCACCGCAAGGGCGAGGGAGCGCTGGAATTCCCGGCCGGGCCCGGCCGCTGGACCCGCCTCACCGCGGCGCGCACCAAGTCCGGCGGCTGCGTGTCGCTGTTCAGCGACATCACGGAATTGCGGCAACGCCAGCGCGATCTGCGCATCGAGCGTGACGCCGCCCAGGCGGCCCGCCACGAAGCCGAGGCGGCCAACCAGGCCAAGTCGACTTTCCTCGCCACCATGAGCCACGAGATCAGGACGCCGATGAACGGCGTGGTCGGCACTGCCGAATTGCTCGAGCGCGAGAACCTCACCGAACGCCAGAAGCGCCTGGTCGGCACGGTGCGGAGCTCGGCCGCTGCCCTGTTGCGCATCATCGACGACGTGCTCGACTTCTCCAAGATCGAGGCCGGCCGTATGGAACTGGAAGAGGCGCCGTGTTCGCTGCGCGCCCTGATCGAGGGCACGACCGAGACACTGTCGGTCCAGGTCGAGAAGAAGGGCCTTGCAATCTCGGCCTCGATCGATCCCGGCACGCCCGACGCACTGCTCACCGATGTCACGCGCCTGCGCCAGATACTTTTCAATCTGATCGGCAATGCCGCAAAGTTCACCGACGCCGGATCGATCACCGTGCGCGCTCGCGCGCTTACGGCCGACAGCCAATACGTCACCCTTGCGCTGTCGGTCACAGACACCGGCATCGGCATGGACGAGGAGCAGCAGGCGCGCCTGTTCAAGCCGTTCTCGCAGGCCGACAGTTCAACGACGCGGCGCTATGGCGGCACCGGCCTGGGTCTC
>CAYZQZ010000014.1:0-23034 GCA_964480235.1 uncultured Reyranella sp.
CTGGTTCTTCCTCACCGCCGACTACGCCTTCGGCCATGCCCTCGAGCGTGACGTCAGCGCCGTGGTCAAGGAAGCCGGCGGCAAGGTACTGGGTGCCGTGCGCCATCCGCTCAGCACGCAGGACTTCTCGTCGTTCCTGTTGCAGGCCCAGGCCTCCAAGGCCAAGGTCATCGGCCTTGCCAATGCCGGCCAGGACACGATCACCTCGATCAAGCAGGCGGCCGAGTTCGGCATCGTCAAGGGCGGCCAGAAGCTGGCCGGCCTGCTGGTCTTCGCAACCGACGTGCAGTCGCTCACCCTGCCGGTTGCGCAGGGCCTGGTGCTGACCGAGTCGTTCTACTGGGATCTGAACGACGAGACCCGCGCCTGGACCAAGCGCTATCGCGCCAAGAAGGACCGCCTGCCGTCGATGCTGACCGCGGGCGTCTACAGCTCGACCCTGCACTACCTCAAGGCCGTGCAGGCGGCGGGCACCGACGACGCCCTGCCGGTCATGGCCAAGATGCGTGAGATGCCGGTGAACGACGTCATGACCAAGAACGGCAAGTTGCGTGAAGACGGACGCCTGGTGCGCGACATGCACCTGTTCCAGGTCAAGGCGCCGTCGGAGTCCAAGAGCAAGGACGACATCTACCAGCTCATCGCCACGGTTCCGGGCGACAAGGCCTACCGTCCGATCAATGAAGGCAAGTGCCCGCTGATCAAGTAGGCGAAGACACAACGCACTCAGTTGCAGGGCGCCCCGCGAAAGCGGGGCGCCCTTTCCTTTGGAAGACTGGCCTTTGGCTGGACAGCCTGCCTTAATGCAGACGATGAAGACCCGCGTACCGGGCCGATTGGAGCAGACGCCAAAGTGACGACCAAGGAGTTGCCCCTGTCCGGGGCGGGGCAGGAACGGCCCCTGAAGGGAGCCTGGGGCATTACGGCCCTGCTTTTCGTGTTCATGCTGATCAACTTCGCCGACAAGATCGTGGTGGGGCTCGTCGCCGAGCCGCTGATGCGCGACCTCAAGCTCACACCCGAGCAGTTCGGTTTCCTAGGCTCTTCCTTCTTCTTCCTGTTTGCCGTCTCTGCGATCGCGGTCGGGCTGATGTCCAATCGCGTGGCCACGCGCCACACGCTGCTCGTCATGGCCATCATCTGGTCACTGGTGCAGTTCCCGATGCTGGGCACGGTGGGCCTCGAAATGCTGATCGCCTGCCGCATCGTGCTCGGCGCCGGCGAGGGCCCCGCGGGGCCGGTCGCCACGCATGCCGTCTACAAGTGGTTTCCCGACTCACAGCGTGGCCTGCCGACGGCCATCATCGCCCAGGGATCGGCGATCGGCGTGATTGTCGCCGTACCGATCCTCAGCCTGATCATCGCCAAGTTCTCCTGGCACTGGGCGTTCGGAGCACTCGGCATTGCAGGCCTGCTGTGGGCCGTCGCCTGGATCGTCTTCGGACGCGAGGGCACGCTGGTCGACAAGCCGGTGAGCCAGTCCGGCGCCGCCGGAGAGCGGGTGCCCTACAGATATCTCCTCACCTGCCCCAGCATCGTGGCGCTCTGCTGCGCGGGCTTCGCCAGCTACTGGGGCCTGGCCCTCGGATTGACCTGGTTTACTTCCTACCTCGTGACCGGCCTGGGCCTGGGCGAGACGCTCGGCCGCAACCTCACCATCCTGCCCTGGATCTTCGGCATGATCGTGGTGCTGGCCGGCGGCTGGATCTCGCAGCATTACAAGTCGAAGGGCGTTTCCAGCCGCATCTGCCGTGGCGCGCTCGCCAGCGCGTCGATGATGGCAGGCGGCTGCGCTCTGCCATTCGTCGGCAGCATGCCGTCGGTCGAGCTCAAGATCGCTTTCCTGGTCTTCGGTTCGGCAATCGGCAGCACGATCTACGTCGTCATCCCGATGATCGTCAGCGAACTGACGCCCCAGTCGCAGCGTGCGGGCATGCTGGCGATTGTCAACTCGGTGGTGACCCTGGCCGGCGTCATCGCGCCCTTCGCCATGGGCTCGGTGATCCAGAACGCGGCGACCCCCGTAGCTGGCTACGAAAAAGGATATGTCGTGTTCGGCGTCCTGCTGCTCGCCGGTGGATTGATTGGCCTGCTCTTCATTCGACCTGAATCTGACCGAGCGCGCTTGGCGCGCCACGCCGTTCCGGCCAGCCCTCTGGCGGTCGCTGCCGCATCCTGACCCTCTCGACTTCACGAGGTCAGCAGCAAGCGTTGCGCGCTTTGCACGGGCATGCAGCGCACGCATTAACGAGGCTTCGTCGCGCGCTACTTCACTCGAACTGACCCGAACGGAGCGGGAGACAAGTGACTTTTTCACTCACGAGCCTGTGAGGTTCGGAGACATGACTTCACTGCAGGCAACGCAAAGGTGCGATGCGTCGCGTCCAGCGCAGGTTGCTCGACAGTGCACCGTCACAGGAGGCATACGTCTCCGACACACGATCGAGACTCTACCGAGTTCGAAGTCGTGCCCTGGAGTAACAGTAAGTATGGCGCGTGTGACCGTGTCATCTAATCACCATCGACTCTTTCAAGGACAGAGGTCGCAATGAGCGCCTGCCCTTCGATCGGCTCGTTGTTCGCGACACCGCTGATTACCCTCGACGTGCCCGACGCCGACAGGCTGAATGGCGACCTGCGCGCCGTGATCGCCCAGCGCGAGAAAACTCACCCCGGCACACAGCATTCCAACCTGGGCGGCTACCAGTCGAGCTGGGACATGGACCGCTGGGGCGGTGCACCGGCCATCAAACTTCTGGCGATCGGGCGCAATCTCGCCAACCGCATGACCAGCGACCGCGAGGGCAACACTGGCCGTGGACCGCATCCGGACCACTTCGCCGTGACCTGGGTCTGCAACATGTGGGCGAACGTCAACCGCAGCGGTCACGGCAACGAATTTCACTCCCACCCCGGCGCGTTCTGGTCGGCCGTCTACTACGTCGACGATGGCGGCATTGCCGACAATCCTGCCCTGGGGGGAGAGCTCGAATTCATGGATCCGCGCGGCCCGCTGCCGATGATGAATGCGCCGCATCTGCGCATGGTCGGAAGCGTTTCAGCCGGCGCGACGGAGCGAGTGATACCGAAGGCCGGTCGCCTGGTGATGTTTCCGTCGTGGCTGATGCACCAGGTGCGGCCCTACAAGGGCAATGCCGAACGGATCTCGATCGCGTTCAATCTCGCGCTCTAGCCTTTCACTGCGCCGGCCGTGAGGCCCGACGACATGTACTTGCGGAAGGCATAGTAGATCGCTGCCGGCGGCAGCGCGTAAATGAACCCAGCCGTCATCAGCAATTCCCAAGGCGAGTCGTCGGCCGACAGGAAATTGCCGAGCGCCACCGGCAGAGTCAGTGTCTTCTCGCTTGAGAGCAGCAGGAAGGCGTAGAGATACTCGTTCCAAGCCAGCAGCAACGCATAGGTGCCGACCGCGATCAGCGACGGCACCATCAGCGGAATGTAGATCATGCGGAACAGCTGCCAGGGCGAGGCACCGTCGATCAGAGCCGCTTCGTCGAGCTCGACCGGCAGCTTGTCGGAGGCCTGGCGCAGGATCCAGATCGCGTAGGGCGACGCAATCGTCACCATGGCTAGGATCAGCGCCCAATCGTTGTTGAGCAGGCCGTACATCCCCATCGTCTTGTACATGGGCACCGCCAGGAACGCGGCCGGAATGAAGTAGGTGAACAGCGCCATGTTCATCACGGTGCGGCCGCCCCTGAGGCGCAGCCGCGAGATCGAGAAGGCAGCGAGCGACGCGATGCCCAGCGTCACCACGGCCGTGATGCAGGAAATCCAAAGCGAGTTCCACATCTGCAGCCAGAAATTGTAGAGAAAGTGGTGCTTCTGGCTGAAGACGATCTCGAAATTGCGCAGGGTCGGGTTGGCCGGCCATAGCTGGCCGGAGAACGCCGCATCCTTGGGCGATATCGCGAACAGGAACATGTGATAAATCGGGATCAGGGTCCACAGCAGGACCGGAATGCCGATGAGCAGCAGGGCCGCTTCGGCGCTGACGTTTCGGAACAGTCGGGAGCGGCTCATCGCGAAAGCCGCTTCATCATGAAATAGACCAGCGGCAGCACAAGAGGCATGGCGCAGACGATCGTTGCCATCGCCAGGCCGATCTGGTCGAGCCTCAGGTATCGAATGCCGAGTGTGGCCAGCACGTGCGTCAAGTCGGCCGGCCCTCCACCTGTCAGGAGGTAGACGCTGTTGAAGTCGCCGACGGTGAAGATCATAGAAAGCAGCGTACAGGTCACGTATAGCGTGCTGATCGAGGGCCACGTGATGTAGGCGAAGCGGTGCCATGCCCCTGCCCCGTCGACCGAAGCGGCCTCATAGAGTTCGTTGGGGATGCCGAGCCGCCCCGCCAGCATGATCAGGGTCCAGAACGGCAGCGACTTCCAGATGTGCACGGCCATCGACAGCGACAGCGCCAGGGTCGGGTCGTTAAGCCAGTTCGGCCCATCCTCTGTCGTAAGCCGGAAGATCAGCTGATTGATCACACCCCATTCGGGATTGAGCATGAAGCGCACGGAGATGATTGTCGGGATCGACGGTACCGCCCACGGCAGGACGAACAGCACCGCCAGCACCTTCACCCACCAGCGCTTGTGCGTGAAGAAGCCCGACAGGAAGAGCGCCATCGCCATCTTGATGTTGATGGCGACGATCAGGAACACCAGCGTGTTGATTGCCGTACGCAGGAAGATCGGGTCGCGCGACAGCTCGACGTAGAGTTGCGGGCTACGCGCCAGCCAGAACGCATACCCCACGGGAAAGACGACGAAGCCAAGAAAGATCGCCAGATACGGCGCGACGAACAGCAGGCCCCACACCTGGCTCGGGGAGAGCGCAAAGAAGGCCCGCCGGTTTTGCCGGCGGGCCTTCTCCTGTTCGAACGTTGCAGCCGTCATGTACGCGTTACTCGCAGACGAAGGTTCAGCCGGCAACTTCCTTGATGCGGGCGATCAGTTCGTCGACGGCCTTGTCGACCGGCACCTTCTCGTTGACGACGCGGTTCATCGCCTTGGCCCAGGCGTTCTCGTTGTTCAGGATGATGAACTTGTAGTTCTTGGTGAACTCGAACGGCGTCGTGCCGGCCTTGAACTGGTCGTACACGGCCTTGCGGTGCTTGTCGGCCTGCCAGAACGGGCTCGCCTGCCCCGCCAGGGTGACCGGGAACCAGCGCCCGAGCGCGCCTTCGACATAGGGACGGAGATTGTCTTCCTCGAGCATGAACTTGAGGAACTCCTTGGCCTTCGCCTTGTTCTTGGAGGCCTCGAAGATCACGCCAACCTTCACCGCGGTGCGGTAGACCATCGGGGAGCCGTCAGGCTTCTTGGGGAAGCCCGCAGTGGCGATCAGGTCGTCATAGGCCTTCTGGCCCGCAGCGCGCTGCTCGGCCGTGAGCTGGGCGTTGTTGGCGTCGTCCAGCCACTTGGCGGCGATCGAAATCGTGTAGTTGTGCGTCATCACGATCGTCTTGTTGTGGAAGGCGACGTTGTTGTCGGGGTCCTTCCAGGTCGTCGACGACGGCGGTGTGCAGCCCTTGATGTAGGGCTGGGTGTAGTCGGTCAGAGCAGCAACGAGGCCCTGCTTCACCTTCGGATCGTCGACCAGCAGCTTGCCATTGTCGTCGACCAGCTTGACGTTGTAGGCGTCGACCCAGCTCAGGAACGACTGGAAGGAGTCGGTGGACTCCACGCCCATCGGGAAACCGGTGCCGAAGACGCGCTGTCCGGTCGCCTTGCGGATGCCGGGCTGTACCTTGTCACACCAGAAGGACCAGTATTCCTTCCAGGTGCCGGGAATGTCGCTTTCCTTGAAGCCGGCCTGGCCCAGCATGTCCTTCCAGTACTGGATATGCAGGGTCTGCTGCTTGATCGGGAACGCGTAGTAGGCCTTCTTCTTGGCCTTGTCGCTGTACAGGTTGGCCGTCGACAGCGCGACCGCCTCGAAGCGGTCCTTCAACGGAACGAGCACGTCGCTCAGATCCTCGAGCTTGCCGTCGAATGCCCACTTGCCGGCAGTCTGCACGTCGTAGGTATCTGAATAGGAAATATCCGGCACGGTGCCGGCGTCGAGCGCGGCCACTGACTTGGCGTTCATGTCCTGCACGGCGTACTGCGACAGCTCGACCTTGACGCCGGTCTTCTGCTCGTACTTCTTGATCGCGGCGTAGAGCGCGTCGTCCTCGGACTTGTAGAAGCCCTTGACCCACCAGACGGTGAGCTTTTCCTGGGCCACGGCCGATCCGGCCGTCAGAACCATTGCCAGGGCGGTCGCCCCCGCCAATACGCGTCTCATTGTTTCCTCACCCTTAGTTGTCTGACAACTTTCGGACTGTTATCAGGCCGTTGCCGCGGTGTCGAGAAAAGAGCGCAGCCGCTCGGCACAAAGGCGGTCATGCGAAAACGGCAGACCATGACGGGCATGACCGAACACGTGCAACTGCGAAGTGGGCAGCAGCCGATGCAACTCTGCCATGATCGGAACCGGGATGAACGGGCTGCCATCTGGATGCAGCAGCAGGGTCGGGCATCCGATTACAGCCAACCGGTCACTGAGGTCGGTGCCGACCAGCACGCCGAGGGCGCTCAGGATCGATTCACGGGACCACTTCGCCTGCTGTTCGGCAAACCATGCCCAGCGTTCGGGGCTTAGACTTTGGTCGTAGAATCTGTCGTGCATGAAGGCGTCGGACCAGCCCTTCGAGCCGCCCTCGTCGAGTTGCATTTTCCAGGCCTCCACCCGCTGGATTGACGCGCCGAGATGGGCGCCGTTGCTGACCGTCAGTGTGGCGATGCGGCCCGGCCGCGATATGGCCGTCGCCAGCGCCACCGTGCCGCCGATCGATTCACCGACGAGATGGAAGCGATCGACCTTGGCCGCGTCGGCCACGGCAAGAACATCCGACACCAGCAGATCGAGCGACCAGGGAAAGTCACTCGCCGCTGACCGTCCATAGCCGCGCATGTCCCACATCACGAGGCGATAGCGATCGATCAGCGCCGGCAGCCATCCGGACCACAGGCCGGGGCATCCGCCGATGCCGTGATGAAACAGGATCGTCTCTCGGTCGGTGTGCCACGGAGCGACCTGATCGACGATCTCGTAATGCAGTGCCCCGTGCGGCGTCTCGACAAGCGGCATTTGTTCCTCCAGAGGTGCACGATCATACTACGGCAATGCACCGCCTCTCCCGCCGCGCCGCACTCCTCGGTCTCGCGTCGACCGCGACGGTCGCACATGCCCAGACCGTCGACTTCCCCGACAAGCCCCTGCGCATGATCGTGGGCTTTCCACCCGGAGGTCCCAACGATCTGCTGGCGCGCGTGATCGCCCCCGGCGTCGGCGACCGGCTGGGCCGCAGTGTCGTCGTGGAGAACAAGGCCGGCGCCAACGGCGAGATCGCCGCCACCTTCACCGCCAAGTCGCCGGCGGACGGCAGCATCTTCATGCTGGCATCGAACGGCTCGACCACCGTGGCCCCGGCCTTCGGCAAGCTGCCGTTCGACATCCGCACCGATTTCATCGCGGTGGCGCCGGTCGGCATCAATCCCATGCTGCTCGTCGTGCGTCCCGACCTGCCGGCGCAGAATGTCGGCGAGCTGCTGACGCTGGCACGGCAGAAGCCCGGCAAGCTCAACGGCGCCTCGGCCGGAGCGGGCGGCGCCACTCATCTTGGGCTCGAACTGTTCAAGGCGCTGGGCAAGGTCGACATCGTCCACGTGCCCTACAAGGGCGGCGGGCCGGCAATGGCCGACCTGATGGCAGGCCAGGTCGATGTCTATTTTGGCGGGCTACCCACCGCGCTGCCGCACGTCAAAGCCGGCAAGTTGCGCACATTGGGTCAGACGCTTCTCGTTCGCTCGGCCGCCGCGCCCGACATTCCCACGATCTCGGAGTCAGGACTCGACGGCTACGAGTGCGCGATCTCCTATGGCATCTTCCTGCCACCGGGTACGCCGCAGCCACTGGTTGCCAAACTGCATGACGCAATCGATGCGACAATCCACTCGCCCGAGATCGCCAGGAAATTCATCGAGCTCGGCGCCGATCCGCAGTTCGGATCGCCCGCCGAGTTCGCGAAGTATGTCGCCGATGACCTCGCCAAATGGGCGAAGCTCGCCAAAGAAGCCAATCTGAAAATCGAATGAGGCGTCAGCCTCACTCGTTCTTCATGCCCACGGACTGGATGATTTCCTGCCATTTCTTCCGGTCGGAGGCGATCGTCGCCTTGAGCTCGGCCGGCGAGCCGGTGAAGACCTCCATCGCGTTTTCAGCATAGCGCTTCTGGATCTCGGGCTTGGCGAGTGCCGTACGCAACACCTTGTTCCACAGGTCGACAAGATCGGCTGGCAGGTTGCGCGGCCCGAACACCGCGAACCAGTTGTCGACCCTGTAGCCCGGCAGGAATTGCGACATCAGCGGCACGTTGGGAAAGGCCGGCGCGCGACTGGCACCGCCGAAGGCGATCGGAATCAGGTTGCCGGCGGAGAGCTGTCCCAGGAATTCCGGCAGGTTGCCAAACATCATCTGCACGTTGCCGGACACCATGTCCTGGATGGCAGGGGCGCCGCCGCGATACGGCACGTGCAGCAGGTCGACGCCCGCCATCTTCTTGAACAACTCGCCGGCAAGGTGCTGCGACGTGCCATTGCCGGCCGAAGCGTAGGTCAGTTTGCCGGGGTTCTTCTTGGCCGCCTCGATCAATTCCGGCACCGTGCGGAACGGCGCGGACTTGGCGAACACCAGGATGTTGTAGACGTTGGCGACCGGTCCGATCGGCGTCATGTCGACGTCGACGTTGATCGGCAGCTTGAGGCCCGGCAACACCGGCGAGACGCACATCGCGGCCATCGCCGCGAGGCCTATCGTGCGGCCATCCGGCGGCGCGTTGGCCAGCGTCTCGTTGGCAATGAAGCCGCCGGCACCGGTCTTGTTCTCGACGATGATGTTCTGGCCGATCTCCGACCGGGCCGACTCGGCAATCAAACGGCACAACAGGTCGGCATTGCCGCCCGGTGCGAAGCCGCAGAGAAAGCGGACATCGCCCGTGATCTTGGCCTGCCCGAGTGCGGGCGCACCGAGAGACCCCATCGCGGCGAGGCCAGTCGCCCCACCCACAAACGTTCTGCGTTTCATTGCTTTTCCTCCCTATGAGAGGAAAAGCCTAGCCGATTACTTGACCGACGAATACGCAGTCGGTGTGAGAAGCTGGACTGCGACATTTGCCACGATCGGACCGTCTTTTTCGGTCTCGGCGCGCTTGGCGATCCACTCCGGGTCAGCCTGAAAAGCGTTCCACTTCTTCTCGCGGTCGGCCATCGATTCCCAGGCGAGCATGTAGGTCAGCTCCTGATTCGATTCGCCGATCAGGGTGGTGAAGAAGCCGGCCTGCTTGATGCCGTGGCGCTCCCAGATTTTCAGCGTGATGTTGGCAAATCGGTTGTTCAGCGCCGGCAACTTGCCCGGCACACAGCGATAGACGCGAAGTTCGTAGATCATATCCTTCTCCCTTTAGAATTGTCCGGCAAAGCGCGGCACGAAGCCGTCGCCTTTGTGGTCGATGTGGCAGGTGAACGGCGCACCGAAATGGCACGGCAGTAGGCGCGCCCCCGTGCCGGCGCAGTGCTCGATCGCCGCGCGCCGAGACTTACGCGCATTGTCCGCGTCGAGACAGGCAAAGCTGTTCCATTCCGGATGATAGACCTGCAGGGCATGATGCAGGATGTCGCCGCAGAACAGCGCCTTCTCGCCCCTGGATTCGAATTCGATGCGGATCGTGCCCGGCGTGTGACCTGGCGCCGGCGTTATGCGGATGTGCTCGTCGAGTTGGGCACCGCCCTTCACCATCTGCGCCATGCCGGCCTCGAATACCGGGAGCACCGAGTCCCGGAAAGACCCTCCATTGGCAGGGCCCTTCTGCGGATCCTTGTCGAGCTCCCTGTAGAAGTCGAAATCCTCCTGACTCCAGACGTACTTGGCGTTCCTGAACGTCGGCACCCAGCGGCCGTTGTCGAGCCGGGTGTTCCAGCCGACATGGTCGACGTGCAGATGGGTGCACATCACCATGTCGATCTGGTCCGGCGTCACGCCCGCCGCCTTCAGACGATCGAGATAGGGCGAGTTCATCATGTCCCACTTTGGCCTATGCGGGCGCGGCTTGTGATTGCCGACGCAGGTGTCGATCAGGATCGTCTTGCCGCCGATCCTGAGCAGCCAGCTGTGGATGCTGAGCTTCAGCCAGCCTGACGCGGCGTCGTAGTGGTTCGGCGACAGCCACGACATGTGCTTCTGCGCCGCCTCCGGCTTCCAGTCGGGAAAGAACAGCTTGGCGTCGAAGTTCGGTTCGTAGCTTTCCTCGATGCGGGTTGCCGTCGCGGCGCCCAGCTTCACTTCGACCATATCCCCTCCCCTTTCGCGGCGCGCGAGCTTAGAGCGGCTTCCACTCAATGTGAACCGCGCGCGGTTCACATTGAGTGGAAACGCGCTGTCTCCACCGCAACATGGGCAGGCGCAATCCACCCAGCTTGATTCAGGCTGGGTGGATTGCGCTCTAGCGTTGCCGCACGGCTGTCGGGAAGGGTAGCGTGAGATTCATGAACGCCAATCTCACCTGGGCGACCGCCGCCGAGCTCTCCCGCCTCTACCACCGAAAAGAGCTTTCGCCAGTCGAAGCTATCGAGGCCAATCTGAACCGCGCCGAGAGGCTGCGGCCGCATCTCAACTCCTTCGTACTGATCGATGCCGAGGGCGCACGCACCGCCGCCAAGGCCTCCGAAGCACGCTGGCAGAGAGGCGAACCGCTGTCGCCGCTCGATGGTGTACCGACCACCATCAAGGACACGACCAACGTCAAGGGATGGCCGACCCGTTACGGCAGCCATTCGACCGAGGATGGGCCGGTCGCCGAGGACGCAGCGGTTACCGAGCGTTTGCGCGCCGCCGGCCTGGTGTTCCTGGGCAAGAGCACCACGCCGGAATACGGCTGGAAGGCGCTTACCGACTCGCCGCTCCAGGGCACCACGCGCAGCCCATGGAACCTCAAGCATTCTCCTGGCGGCTCCTCGGGAGGAGCCTCGTCACTGTCCGCCGCTGGCGTCTGTCCGTTCAATCACGGCAACGATGGCGGCGGCTCGGTCCGTATTCCCGCGGCACACACCGGACTGGTCGGGCTGAAGCCATCCTATGGGCGCATCGCCCAATATCCGGCGGACGCGCCGTTCGCCGACGTGATCAGCCAGGGCGTGCTGGCGCGCTCGGTGCTGGACACGGCTCTCGCCCTCAATGCCACCGCCGGCTACGATCCGCGCGACTGGCGCTCGCTGCCGAACGACCCGCGCGACTACACCGTCGGACTGGATGACGGCGTGCGAGGCTGGAAGATCGGCCTCAGTCTGGATTTCGGTCACGTGAAGGCTGATCCCGAAGTGCGTGAGCTGGTCGAGAAAGCCGCCAGGCGCTTCGAAGCGCTTGGCGCCCACGTCGAGGACGTTGGCCCGCTGATCGAGCCGCTGCAAAAGCCGTTCGAGGCGCTATGGAGTGGCAGCTTCGCTGTCCGCCTGCGCCAGATCCCGACGCAGTTGCACGGTAAGCTCGATCCGGGGTTCCGCGCCCTGGCCGAAAAGGGCCTCGCGGTCACCCTTTCCGACTACGCCCGCGCCTACGAGGCCAAGTCCAAGCTCGCACGCGACATGGCGCTGTGGCACCGGAAATACGACCTCCTGCTGACGCCGGTCACGCCGACGCCGCCGCCGCCGGTCGAAACATTGTACAACTCCGATGCTTTTCCCCGCTTCACCAAGGGCGCGCCCTATACCCTGCCCTTCAATCTCACCGGAGCTCCCGCCGCCTCGATGCCGGCCGGCCTCACCGGGTCCGGCCTCCCCGTCGGATTGCAAATCGTCGGACCGTCCCGCTGCGATCATCTCGTGCTGAAGGCAATGCGGGCCTACGAAAGTGCACTCGGCTGGACCTGGCCGCAGCCACTCGTGCTGGAGACGCTCGCGAAGCTGTGACTTGGGCGTGTCCAGTGAATGTCGGAGCCTCCGCCCCGGCATTCACAGGGAGAAATCATGCCTAAGGTTCTCAGTGTCATGACAGTCATTGCGTTCATCACGGTCGCAGCAGGCAGCGCCTACGCGCAAACGCCTCCGGCGCCGGCCGCACCGCCCGCCGGGCCACCGCAATTTCCTAACATGACCTTCTTCGTAACCAGCAAACCTGGCCCGGACGGCGCCAATTTCGGCGGTCTCGAAGGTGCTGACCGGCACTGCAAGCTGCTCGCGACCAACGCGGGTGCCGGCAGCAAGACCTGGCGCGCCTATCTCAGCACCCAGGCAACCGGCGGCGCGACGGCGGTCAATGCAAAGGATCGCATCGGCAAGGGGCCGTGGGTCAACGCCAAGGGTGTGCAGATCGCGGCCAGCGTCGAGGATTTGCATTCGCCCAACAACAAGATCACCGCAGAAACGATCCTTGCGGAGAACGGCCGTCTGATCCCGAGCCGTCTCTACACCGTCAACCAGCACGACATCCTGACGGGCACGCAGGCCGACGGCACTGCGTTTCCCCCGGACAAGGACATGACCTGCGGCAACTGGACGAAGAACGGGCCGGGCAGCGCGATGGTCGGCCATGCCGATCGCATGGGCCTGCGCGACGACGATGCCTCGAAGTCGTGGAACACCTCGCACCCATCGCGGGCCTGCGACCTCCCCTCGCTGGTCGCGACCGGCGGCGCCGGGCTGCTTTACTGCTTCGCAGCTGACTGATCGGATACCGACACTGCCTGAAGAAGGAGGCCTGCATCGGTTCGATGCAGGCCTTTTCTTATCGCTCGCTCAAGGTGCGTCGAGGCTTCAGGAATCGACCTTGACGTTTGCCGTCACAATCACCTTGCGCCACTTCTCGACCTCATCGGCCAGGAATTTCGCGGTCTCAGCTGGCGTCGTGCCGCCCGGGATCACCGCCAGCTCGGCGAAGCGCTTGCGCAGGTCCTCGTTCTTCATCGCCGCCGCGACCTCGCCGGACAAGCGATCGACGATCTCCTTGGACGTACCTGCGGGCGCCAGGAACATCGACCAACTCGAGGATTCGATGAGCGGTCCGCCGGACTCGACGATGGTCGGCACTTCCTCTGCGCCCGGCACGCGCTCCTTCGAGAACATGCAAAGGCCACGGATCTTGCCCGATCGGACATGGGCCATGACCCCGATCGGCGCATCGACCAGCATCTGGATGTTTCCTGACACGAGGTCGGCCAGCGCCGGCGCGGTGCCCTTGTAGGGCACATGCTCCATCTGGATGCCCGCGACCTGTTTCAGGAGTTCGCTGGTCAGGTGGGCGGCGGCACCGACGCCGGAAGATCCGAACGAGATCTTGCCGGGATTCGCCTTGGCGTAGGCGATCAGCTCGCCGGCATTCTTGACCGGCAGATTATTGGTGACTGTCAGGATCAGCGGCGCGACGCCGACCAGCGACACCGGTGCAAAGCTCGTCTCAGGGTCGAAATTGAGCTTGCCGGCATAGAGCGTCTTGTTGGCCGCATGAGCGGCAATAACGGTCAGGAAGGTGTAGCCATCAGGTGCCGACTTGGCGACCGCCTCCGCGCCGATCAGCGAGTTGGCGCCGGGCTTGTTGTCGACCACGAAGGGCTGGCCGAGATTGATCTTCTCCAGAGTCAGCCGCGTCGACACGTCGGTGAAGCCGCCGGCCGTGTAGGGCACGACCCAACGGATCGGTTTGGCGGGCCAGGCTTGCGCTCTCACGGTCGACGGAAGGAGCGCGGCGGCCCCTGCCGCCGCCAGAATATGGCGGCGGTTCAAAAGCGTCATGTTTTCGCTCCCTATATCTCTATTGGCTAATCGAGATCGAGGCCGTTCATGCCGGCATTCTTGCGCGCCTTCTTGGCGAGCTCGGTCAATATCTTGCCGGCCGCTCGCGGATCGAGGACGGGTTTTGCTTCCGGTCCCTTGTGCCATCCCTCGGCGACGGCGAACTGGCCGTTGCCAGCCTGGAAGACGCGGCCGGTGATCTCGCGGCTCTCCTCGCTCACCAGCCATGTCGCAACGGGGGCGATCCACTTCGGACTGCGTGTTTCCTTGTCCTCTTCGGTGTAGTTGCGCAGATCCTCGGTCATACGGGTGAAGGCCGACGGCGAGATCGAGTTGACCGTGATACCGTAACGGCCGAGTTCGCGCGCGGCGATGACGGTGAACGAGGCGATGCCCGCCTTGGCCGCGCCGTAGTTGGTCTGGCCGATATTACCGTAGATGCCCGACACCGATGTCGTGGTGATGATTCGCGCATCGACCGGTCCGCCCTTGGCCTTGGCCTGGTCGCGCCAGTAGGAGGCAGCGTGACGGGCCGGCGCGAAGGTGCCCTTCAGGTGGACCTTGATGACGGCATCCCACTCGTCCTCGCTCATGTTCACCAGCATGCGGTCGCGCAGGATGCCGGCATTCAACACCACTGCATCGAGCTTGCCGAAGACGGAGACAGCCTGGTCGATCATGCGCTTGGCGCCGTTCCAGTCGGAGACGTCGTCGCCATTGGCCACAGCCTCGCCGCCCTTGGCCTTGATCTCGTTGACCACCTGCTGGGCCGGACCGACATCATTGCCCTTGCCGGCGCGGTCGCCGCCCAGATCGTTCACCACCACCTTGGCGCCGTGTTCGGCCAGCATGAGGCAGTGCTCCCGGCCCACGCCGCGGGCCCCGCCGGTCACGATCGCCACTCGGCCTTCGCACAGTCTCGCCATAGCTTCCTCCCGTCTTTTGCGTGTCTGATCTGGGTCTTCCTAGGCTAGTCTAGCGGGCCGAAGAGGAGGATCGCCATGGACACCCTGCCGCTCGTATCGCCCGAACAAGTCGGTCTTTCCGCAGCGCGGCTCGCGCGCATTTCGGGCTGGATGAGGGGTTGGGTCGACAGCGGCAAGCTGCCTGGCATGACGGTATGCGTCATGCGCAAGGGCCAGCTCGCCTTCGCCGAGACCTATGGCAAGGCCGATATCGAGCGCAACAAGCCGATGCGACCCGATACGATCGTGCGCATCTATTCGATGACCAAACCGCTGACTTCGACGGCAATCATGATGCTGTACGAGGAAGGCCGCTTTCAGCTCGACGAGCCGATATCGAAGTTCATCCCGGCCTTCAAGAACCCGCGCGTCTACGCGGGCGGCAGCCGTGGCAAGATCGATTCGGTGCCGGCCGAGCGGGAAATCACCTTCCGTGATCTGCTGACCCACACCTCGGGGCTCACCTACGGCTTCATGGAGAGCACTCCGGTCGATGCGGTCTATCGCGACCAGAAGATCGATTTCGGTACCGCCACCGCCAGCCTCGCCGATGTGATCGAGAGGCTGGCCGCTGTGCCGTTGATCGCCCAGCCCGGCAAGGCGTGGAACTACTCGGTGGCGACCGACGTACTCGGCTACCTCGTGCAGGTGATCTCCGGCCAGCCCTTCGACGTCTTCCTGCGTGAGAAGGTCCTGACGCCGCTCGGCATGCTCGACACCGACTTCATCGTGGCCAAGGACAAGCAGGAGCGCTTCGCCACCTGCTACATGCCAGGCAAGGACGGCAAGCTCGCTGTGATGGATGATCCGACCAAGAGCACCTACCTTGCGCCGCGCAAGGGCTACTCGGGCGGCGGCGGCCTCGCCGGCACGGCGGGCGACTATCTGCGTTTCTGCAAGTTCATGCTGAACAAGGGCGAGCTCGACGGCGTACGCCTGCTCGGCCGCAAGACGATCGAACTGATGACGTCGAATCATCTGCCGGGCGACATGGCCGACATGGGCATGCCCCGCTTCTCCGAGTCGCCCTATTACGGCATCGGCTTCGGGCTCGGCTTCTCGGTGATGATCAATCCGGCCAAGGCGCAGATCCTCGGCACTGCCGGCGAATACGCCTGGGGTGGTGCTGCCTCAACCGCGTTCTGGTGCGACCCGGCGGAAGACATGGCGGTGGTGCTGTTGACCCAGCTCTACCCGTCCTCGACCTATCCGATTCGCCGCGATTTGCGTGTGCTCACCTATCAGGCGATCGTCGATTGAGGGGCGCTGCGATGAGGAACACCGGTCCGATCACCGTCCGCAAGCTGCATCCGCTGTTCGGCGCGGAGATCACGGGCATCGACATCACGCGGCCGCTCAGCCCGCGCGAGTTCGGCCCGATCCGGGCGGCCTTCGAGGAACACTCGGTGCTGCTGTTCCGCGACCAGCACATGGACGACGAGAAGCAGATCCAGTTCAGCGAGTATTTCGGCCCCCTGGAGACGACCGGCGCCGCCAACCCCGCCGCCGGCACCAAATTCCAGCGCCAGTCGAACCTCGACATCATGACTGGCGAGCCGATCCCGCCGGACGACATGCGCATGATCTACCAGAAGGCCAATTACTTCTGGCACTCGGACTCCTCGTTCAAGAAGGTCCCATCGCTGTGTTCCGTCCTGACCGCGCGCATCTGCCCGGCCGAGGGCGGCAACACCGAGTTCCTGGCGATGCGCGCGGCGTGGAACGCACTGCCGCCCGCCCTGCAGGCGACCATCCATCCCCTGATTGCCGAGCACGCGCTGCAGCACTCGCGCGATCGCGTGCAGAAGGGCATCCTGTCGGCCAAGGCGATCGCCGAACTGCCGCCGGTCAAGCAGCGGCTGTTCCAGGACAATCCGATCAACGGCCGGCGCGCTCTCTATATCGGCGCCCATGCCGGCCACATCGTCGATTGGCCGATGCCGATGGGCAAGGCGATCCTCCATGAACTCACCTATCGCGCCGATCAGCCCGAATTCAGGCTGTCGCACGCCTGGCGCGAGGGCGACGTGATCGTGTGGGACAACCGTGCGGTACTGCACCGCGCCACCTACTATGACGCGGTGAAGTACAAGCGCTTCATGCAGCGCACCACCATCGGCGGCGACACGCCCACCGTTGAGCAGTAGGCCGGGCGGCCGCACCGGCATGGCCGAACCGCCCAATTCTGTCTCCCAGCACGACGGCATGGCGCCTGGCCTGCCGCGATTCCTCGCCGTCGCGACCATCACAATCGGCCTGATGATGTCGGTGTTGTCGAACTCGATGACCAACCTGGCGCTGCCCTACATCGCCAAGGATCTCTCCATCACGGCCGAGAGTTCGATCTGGATCGTCAACGCCTACCAGATCGCCCTGATGGTCTCGCTGCTGCCGGTAGCGGCATTTGCCGACATCGTCGGCTACCGTCACGTCTACCGCTTCGGGCTCGCGGCTTTCTGCATCGCCTCGCTGGGCTGCGTGATGGCGCCCTCCCTGCCCTGGCTGATCGCTGCCCGTTTCGTCCAGGGCGTGGCGGGCTCGGCCATCATGTCGGTGCAGCCTGCACTGGTGCGCGCGATCTACCCGCGCAACATGCTGGGGCGCGGTTTGGGCTTCAACACCACCGTGGTCGCGACGTCGCTGGCCGCCGGCCCGTCGCTCGGCGCCGCCCTGTTGCAGCTCTGGTCGTGGCCGATCCTGTTCGCAGTCTACATACCGCTCGGAATCATCTCGTTCGCCCTTGCCGAACGTTATCTCCCCCGCACCAGCCACGTTCACCGGCCGTTCGACGTGGCCTCTGCGGTGCTGTCGGGCGTCACCTTCGGCCTGCTGATTTTCGGCATCGATGGCATCGCCCACGGCCATGCACCGATCGTGATCGTGGCGGAGCTTGGCGGCGCCCTTGCGATGGGGACGCTCTTCGTCTGGCGGCAGAGCAGACTCGCCGATCCGATGATGCCGATCGACGTCTTCCGGCGGCCGGTCTTCGCGCTGTCGATCTCGGCCTCCACCTGCACCTTCACGGCACAGGGCCTCGCCTTCGTCAGCCTGCCCTTTTTCTTTCATACGGTGCTCGGCCGCGACGCCACCAGCACCGGCATCCTTCTGACCGCCTGGCCACTGGCGCTGGCCACCATCGCGCCGATCGCCGGACGACTGGCCGACCGCCATCATGCCGGCGTGCTGGGCGCAATCGGACTCAGCAGCATGACGGCGGGGCTGGTGCTGACGGCCCTGCTGCCACCGGATCCATCGGCCGCCAACATCATGTGGCGACTGGTACTGTGTGGCGCGGGCTTCGGCATCTTCGCCTCGCCCAACAATCGGCTGATGATGAATGCCGTGCCGCGCGACCGCAGCGGCAGCGCCGGAGGCATCATCGCCTCGGCGCGTACCCTGGGACAGACCTTGGGCGCCGCCCTTGTGGCGTTGGTCTTCGGCCTGTTCGACTTCTCCGGCGGCGGCGCCGCCGATGCTTCGCGCGCGGCCCTGTGGCTCGGTGCGACGTTCGCCGGCGTCGCGCTGGTGGTCGGCAGCCTCAGGATGAAGCTGCAACGCTGACCGGGACATGATGCGCGTGCTTTTCCTCGCCGCCGCCCTCCTGCTGCAGGGCTGCGCCGGGAAGCCGGATGTCGACCATATCGAGCAGCGGCAGAATCAGCAGATGATCCGCATGGGTGGGGCAGTCATGCCGCATGCATCTGGCGGAACAGCGTCGGCGCCATGCCGAAGCGCCGCTCGAACGCCGCGCCGAGACGCGCCGACGACCGCAGGCCCACCTTCGACGCGATGGTCTTGAGCGGCACCCCCTTGGCGAGAAGGGTGCGCGCTGCGTCGAGCCGCAGGGTCTCCACGAAATGCGCTGGCGTCTTGCCGGTGGCGTCGACGAACTTGCGATAGAAGCTCCGCTCGCTCAGTCCGGCCTGGCGCGCCAGCATCGGCACGTCGAGCCTGGCCTCGAGATTGTCCTGCATCCACTCCATCAGATCGGCGAACGGCGTGTCGGCTTCGGCCTGGGCGCCGAGCAGCGGACTGAACTGCGACTGGAAGCCCGGCCGGCGGGCGTACAGAACGAAATGACGGGCGATCAGGTTGGCGGTCGCCGCACCGAGGTCGGCCTCGACCAGGGCGAGCGCCATGTCGATGCCGGTGGTCACGCCGGCCGAGGTCCAGATCTTGCCGTCGACCACGTACAGCGACTCCGGATCTACCGACAGCGCGGGAAATCCCCGGGCAAGCCGCTCGCAGCTCGCCCAATGCGTGGCCACCCGTTTGCCGTCGAGCAGGCCTGCCGCCGCGAGCACAAAGGCTCCGGTGCAGACCGAGCCCAGGCGCTTCGTGCCGGGCGCCACCTTGCGCAACCAGCGCTGCACGTCCGGCCGCTCCATCGCCCGCTTAAGCCCCTTCGAGCCGCCCGCCACAAGCAGCGTATGGGGCTGGCCGCCGATCTTCTGGCTGACCAGCGCCACCCCGCTGTTGGTCGTCACCGACCCGCCATCGGGTGAGAGGATCTTGAGGTCATAGAAGGGCCGGCCGAGACTTTCGTTGGCAGCGCCGAACACGGCGGCCGGACCTGTCACATCGAGCAGCTGGCAGCCTTCGTAGGCGAGAATTCGGATCTTGTGGGGCCGGGTCATTGGCAGAATTTATCGCTTCTTTGACATTCCTGCCAGAGCCGATCCCAGCCTAGTCTCTGCTCGAAACCGGAGATCCCCATGGCCCAATCGTCCCCGACCCCGAAGCCCACGCTCAATATCGGTATCCTGCTCTATCCTGACGTCACCCAGCTCGATGCCACGGGGCCGGCGCAGTTCCTCGCCCGCCTGCCCGGCGGCAAGTTGCACATGATCTGGAAGACTCGCGATCCGGTGCCGACCGACGCCGGCTTCTCGATCGTACCGACCACGACTTTCGCCGACTGCCCGCAACTCGACGTGATCTGCGTGCCCGGCGGTTTTGGCCAGGTTGCGGTGATGGCCGACGAGCAAGCGCTCGCCTTCCTGCGCAAGCAGGCGGAGGGAGCCCGCTACGTGACCTCGGTGTGTACCGGCTCCCTGATCCTGGGCGCGGCCGGCCTGCTGAAAGGCTACCGCTCGGCCTGCCACTGGGCGTGGCGCGACATGCTCACCGATTTCGGCGCCATCCCGGTCGCCGAGCGCGTGGTGCGCGACCGCAACCGCATTTCCGGCGGTGGCGTGACCGCGGGCATCGATTTCGCTCTCACGCTGGCGGCCGAGCTGGTCGGCGAGGATGCCGCCAAGACCCTGCAGCTCAGCTTCGAGTACGACCCGCAGCCGCCATTCGATTGCGGGTCGCCGGAGAAGGCGGGCGAGGAACGCGTCAGGAAGCTGCGCGAGCGGCTGGCGCCGATGCTCGACCTGCGCCGCAGCGCCAACCAGGCGGCGGCAGCCAAGCTGCAGTAGCGCAATGCTCGAACTTCGGCCGATCTGCGAGAACTGCGCGCGCCGCCTGCCACCCGCGTCGCTGGAGGCTCGAATCTGCAGCTACGAATGCACTTTCTGCGCCGACTGCGTCGAAAACGTCCTGCACGATGTCTGCCCGAATTGCGGCGGCGGCTTCATGCAGCGGCCAATCCGGCCGGCGCGGAACTGGAAGGACGACAACTATCTAGGCATGGATCCGCCGGGTACGAAGATGAAACACCGGCCAGTCGATCCACGCGCGCACGGCCTGTTCGCGCACAGGCTGAGGGACGTTCCACCCTACGCGCGGTAAGGCGCGTCAGGCGCGCCCGGCCGTCGCGCTCTCGATCGTGATTGCCTTGCCGGCGGCAGTGTCGAACTTCAGCCGCTGCACGTAGTCGAGATCGCGGCCGGTGACCCGAACGAAGCGACTGCCGTCGGGATAGTCGATCGCGTGGATCGCACCCACGTCGTAGACGCCGGCATGGCCGGGCTCGAGGCGGTAGCTCTTCACTTTCTCCAGCTTGGCCTCGCCCGCGCCCTGCCCGCCGTCGAGACGCCTGAACTCGCTCATGTCGGTGTACTTGACCGCCTGACCGTAGACCGCCCACGAGCTGCCGTGATCGTGCGGCGGGCTCTTGTGCGGCCTGGGATTGCAGTGCGCCAGCACCACGAATCCCTGCTCCTTGTCTTCGTAGAGCTTGCGCGTACCGGTCGGCGCGCTGGGGCCGACCGCCTCGTCGACAAACGCCGGATTGGCCAGCAGCTTCTCCAGCAGCACGCGCACCTTCTCGCGGCCGGCGGGGCCCGTCGTGCCCTTAAGCGCGGCCTGGGTGTCCTTCACGAAGGCATCGAGCGTGTAGGTCATGGCGAACCTCCTAGCGGCCGCCAAGGATGCGGCGCGCGATCACCATACGGTGCACCTCCGACGGGCCCTCGTAAACCCGCATGGTGCGCACCTTCTGGGCAAGCCAGGAGAGCGGCAGTTCCTGGGTCACGCCCATGGCGCCGAACGATTGCTGGGCGTGGTCGATGATCTCGGTCGCCATTTCGGTGGCGTAGACTTTGATCATCGAGGCTTCCATGCGCACGTCGCGGCCCTCGTCCTGCTTGACCGCGGCATCCATGACCATCAGCCGGCAGGCGTGCAGCTTGGTGGCGGCATCGGCGATCCACCACTGGATCGCCTGCCGGTCGGCAAGCTTCTCGCCGAACGTCACGCGCTGCTGCACATGCTCGACCATCATGTCGAGCGCGCGCTGCGCCATGCCGATGCACCAAGCGCCCATCTGTAGGCGGCGCACTGTGAGACGGAGCTGCATCGGCGCGAAGCCCTGCCCGATGCGGCCCAGCACCTGGCTCTCATGGACGCGGCAATCCTCGAACACGACCTCGTAGGTGCGTTGGCCGGCGAGCATCGGGATGGCGCGGGCCACCACAAGGCCCGGCGTGCCCTTGTCGACCAGGAAGGCGGTGATGCCGCCGCGCGCACCGCGCTCGGGGTCGGTCACCGCCATGGCGATGGTGAAGTCCGCCTTGGCGATGCGGCTGATCCAGATCTTGCGACCGTTGATCACCCAGTGATCGCCATCCTTGACCGCACGCGTCTTCATGCCGGCCGGGTCGCCGCCGGCGCCGGGCTCGGAAATCGCGATCGCCGACACCGTCTCGCCGGCTGCATAGGGCTCGAGGTACTTCTTGCGCTGTTCCGGGGTCACCGTCGCCAGCATCATGTGCAGGTTGGGCGAGTCGGGCGGGAAGGTGAACGGCACCGAGGTGTATCCGAGCTCCTCGTTGACCCCGACCAGCGCGGTCCATGGCAGGTTGGCACCGCCCGCCTCCTCCGGCACGTCGAGGGCCCACAACCCGAGATCCTTGCACTGCTTGAAGAGCTTCTTGTTCTCCTCGTCGGAAAGCGCCGCGGGCTGGCCGGCGGCGAAGCGCTCGAGGATGTTCTTCTCCAGCGGCATCAGTTCGTTGTGCACGAACTTCCTCACCAGATCGCGCAGCATCTGATGCTCTTCGGTGACCTTGAACATGCCGTCCATGGCGTTCTCCTTGAATGCGCCGCCTACTGGCGACCAATGCCCTTGTTGACGAAATCGAGCGAATAGGCCTGCCGCACGTCCAGCCCTCTCGGCAAGACGTCGACATCGACCATCTGCTCGTAGAAATCCTTCCAGCGTGCGTCGCTCATGGCGCCGATGCCGCCCGTAAGCGCGTCGCCCGACATCACGATGCCGCGCTGGTTCAGCACCTTGATCGCGTAGGCGATCCGGTCGTCGGTCTGATCGGGATTGTCGCGCTTGATCATGGCGTTCGCGGCCTCGGTCGCCGGCCCGCCCTTGAGATACTGCGCCCAGCCCTCGAGCGTGGCGTCGACGAACCGCTGGATCAGGTCCTTCCTCTCCTGTGCCAGCTTGCGCGAGATCGCGATCGTCGTCTGATAGGCGCTGAAGCCCGCATCGGCCAGCAGCATGACCTCGGGCTCGCGGCCCAGCGCTTGGGCGATCGAATAGGGCTCCGACGACAGGAAACCCTGCTGCACCGCGTTGGGATTGGCGAGGAACGGCGCCATCTGGAAATTATAGGGCCGCAACTGCTCGTCCTTTAGTCCGTACTTCTTCCGGAGATAGGGCCAGTAGGTGACGCGCCCGCCGGCGCCGATCAGCAGGATCCTGCCCATCAGTTTCTCGAAGCTGTCGAAGCCCGAGCCGGGATGGGCGATCAGGACTTGCGGATCCTTCTGGAAGATCGAGGCGATGGTGAAGAACGGCGCGCCCTCGCGCACGTAGGTGA